>JAAYMM010000039.1 GCA_012521335.1 Bacillota bacterium
ACTATTCCTCCTGCTAGAAGGCTTGTAAGTCCTGCCAAGGGAACCAATGTTCGCCAGCAATAAGCCCTTCTAGACGCGCGAAAAGAGGGCACCTTGCGGTACCCTCTCAGCAGTCTCTTGTGGCCTAGACCTGCTTCGCTTAGCGGATTACTTCTTCCGTATCCCTGTCGAAGAGGTGGATCTTCATCATGTTGAAGCCAACTTTTGCCTTCATGCCGTCGCGAGCAGTGGTGGAGGCATCCAGGCGGGCGATGAAGCTGTTCTCCCCGGAGGAGAAGTAGACATACACCTCGGCGCCCATAGGCTCCGTGACGTCCACATCGGCTTCCACGATGGCGAACTTGGGATCCTCGCTCACCAGCGAAGCATCTTCGATGTCCTCGGGACGGATGCCGAGCACGACTGGTTTGCCAACGTACTTGCCCAGGTTCTTGATGCCGGCAGCTTTCTCCGCTGGGATCTCCAGCTTGAAGGTCTTGGCATCGATGGTATAGGCTTCGCCTTCCTTGTTCAGGATGACATCCAGGAAGTTCATGGCAGGGCTGCCGATAAAGCCGGCCACGAACATGTTGTCCGGGTTATTGTAGATGTCCAGAGGGGCACCTACCTGGTAAATGTGTCCATCCTTCATGACCACGATCCTGTCGCCCATGGTCATGGCTTCTGTCTGGTCGTGAGTTACGTAAATGATGGTGGTCTGCAGCCGGTTGTGCAGTTTGCTCAATTCAGCCCTCATCTGCACCCTGAGCTTGGCGTCCAGGTTGGAGAGCGGTTCGTCCATAAGGAACACTTTTGGTTCACGCACAATGGCCCGGCCTACGGCAACGCGCTGGCGCTGACCACCGGAAAGGGCCTTCGGCTTGCGGTCGAGCAAGTTCTCGATACCCAGGAGCTTAGCAGCTTCCTTAACTCTCCTGTCGATCTCGTCCTTGGGGAACTTGCGCAGCTTCAGACCGAATGCCATGTTGTTGTACACGTCCATGTGGGGATAGAGCGCGTAGTTCTGGAAGACCATGGCGATGTCCCTGTCTTTGGGAGGAACATCATTAACGACCGTGTCGCCGATGGTGATCTGACCAGAGGTGATCTCCTCCAAGCCAGCCACCATCCTCAAAGTTGTGGATTTTCCGCAGCCCGAAGGGCCAACCAGTACGATAAACTCTTTGTCCTTAATATCCAAGCTGATGTTGTCTACGGCAGTAACATTACCAAAACGCTTCGTGACGTTTTTCAGAAGAACTTGTGCCAACGATGAATCTCCTCTCCATGCCAAAGTTGGAATATCTGAAATATGCCGGGGAAGGTGCCCCAACATATTAACTTACAATCAAATAATATCACACAATATTCTGTTTGGCAAAACAAAGTTTTGCCCTTCCCCTGCTCCCAGGCCTTCAGGCCCGGAAGGCTAACGACACTTTTTCCCTGTCACTGTTCGGGAGCCAAAGCAAACTCAGTGATGGCTCTCGCCACCCCATGCTCCCAGCTGGGGCTGGTGATGTAACGCGCTGCCTCCTTGGCTTGGGGAGCAGCATTCCCAACGGCTACGGAGACTCCCGCCAGTTTGAGCATACTCACATCGTTGGCGGCATCGCCAATGGCCAGAATCTCCTCCTGACGGACACCCAAAAAGTCTGCAAGCCACAGCAGCGCCCGTCCTTTGTTCGTATTCGTATTGGTAATCTCGATGTACTCAGGCTTCGAGCAGGCTATCTCCACCTGCGCTCCTAGTAGATTCCTCAGTTCTGCAACGCGGTCCCGGCTGTCTTCCGGGGGACCTGGGATGAGGATCTTGGCCAGCCCTTTGGGGCCGTCCTCAATGAACTCAACCAAATCACCCACCGCGGTAATCCCTACCTTGGCTTGTGCGGCGTAGTACTCCGCCCAAGGGTCGATTTCCGCAACATAGAGTTCATCGTCGTAGTAGGCATTCACTGTCCAGCCGCGCTGGCGGCCGTACTCCGCAACAGCCCGGGCCAGCTCTGGGGTTAGTAGGTCTTCATAAAGAGTCTCTCCGGACACCCGCTTAATCACGGCACCGTTGTAGCAGATGATGGGGTGCTCGGCCCCAAAACCCAATTCCTGGGCAAAAGGAACTGCCGATTGAAACATGCGTCCGGTGACTATGGTGAACACTATACCCCGGGCAACCGCTTCTCTAATCACCTCCTTATTCTCCCTGCTGATCCGGCCATCTCGGTCCAGCAGCGTATCGTCCAGGTCTGATGCAATCAACTTGATCATAGCTAACCTCACTTCTACTACGTCAAAAGGAGATGGCCTTGCACCATCTCCTTTATTTTTCGCCATTAATTTAACTACTCCTGCCTAATTGTTGCCCGCGTTGACACTTATGGAACCAGAAACACACTCTGCCTCCAGATGGAACTGATCACCCAGCGCGTTCAGATCTGCTGAGCGGGCCTTGAGCACGGCTCCTCCGCCCTTTCTTTCCTGCTGTGCAATCTCCAGGGAACCCAGGTCAGCGGACACCCGCCCCACCGAAGCCTGCAGATCCAGAGAGACACCCAAATCCACCCTGGAGGGGAGGTTGACCTTGATGGAACCGTTGGTGGTACGCAGCCTGTAGGCGCAGAGGCCCCGGACATCATCCACCCGCAGGTTGATGCTGCCGTTAGTCGTGGCCAGATCCACAGCCTGCGCCGCCACGGCCAGCCGGTAGGACCCGTTCCCCACTTCATGCCGGATCTGCTCCGCCTCTACCCCTTCCAGGACACAAGAACCGTTGCCCACCCGGCCCTTGAGGCTGCGGGCCTTCACCGAACGCAGCCCGGTAGATCCGTTGATCGTCTCCAGCTCCAGGGTGGTCCCTTTGAGGTTCTCCACCCGCAGCGACCCGTTCTGCGCGCTCAGTTTGACTTCATAGGTGCGGCCTTCCGGCACCATTAGGTGCAGCGCAATGGAGCGGTCGGGGTAGTTGGGCACCGCCAGCCGAAACTCATCCCGCACGGCATTGTCTTCCCAATCCACTTCGTACAGCCGGCTGCGCAGTAGGTCCCGGTCACGCCCCTTCAGCCTCTGGACCACGGTGAGCTGGTAGTAGTCCTCTGACCAGCCCTGCAGGCGGATCGTCCCGTTGGCATTGCTCAGATCCACGGGCAGGACAGCTCCTTCCCCCACCGGGCCCCGGACCACCTTGGTGAACTCCTGGGTCTCTTCAAAACCCAAAAAGGGAAACTTCACCAGGATTCTGGGCAGCTTAGTCAGCTTCTCGCCCACGCTCTGCTCCAGGGAGCGGGAAAAGCGCTCCACCGCTACTTCTACTTTGGAAGCAAAGTCCTCGCCCATCTTCTCCAGGCGAACCCACGGATCCTCCTGAGGCTCGCTTTCACTGCCAGTGGGGCCGTCGCCCAGAGCATTCAACAGCGCTTCGGCCTCTTCGGCGGTGATCTTGCCTTCTTCCAGCATACGCAGAATCATTCTCCGTTCTTCCATGTTGGACCACCCTCCTAGCCTTGCAGAAGCTTAATGGCTTCTTGCGAAGTTATCTCGCCCTTATCCAGCGCTTCGATAATCTCCTTACGCCTCTGGTCCTGCTCCCGCTCAACGCGGTAGCCCAGGGCCTCCAGCACGTTATCCAAACGGCTGCGCACTGTGGGGTAAGAGATGCCCAGCAGGCGCTCCACCTCTTTGATGTTGCCCCTGGACGTGAGGAAGACCTCAACGAACTGCCGCTGCTCCGCATCGAGGCGGCAGAAGCGGCAGGGCTCAAAGCGGCCTTCAATGGAAGTGTGGCAGCTGCCGCAGTGCAGTTTGGTCACAGACATGGCCTTGCCGCAGACGGGGCACTTGGTCAAGATGGGTTTTGACAAAATTAATCACCGCCTTCATAGATTCAAGATCCAACCTTGATTTTCCAATCCTATACTTCACATTCTAAAGGTGAGGCTTAATTTTGTCAATTCCCAGACTCACAAAATTAAAACCCCGGCCGATCTCAGCCGGGGTTTTCATGCACGCTTGCTCTTGTAACAGGATTAGAAGGTGACGGACACGCCGCCGCCCACCAGGATGCCGCTTGTGATATCGGAATCGCTTACCCGGTAATGCTTGACAGTACCCTGCACGGAGATGTTCTCCATCACCTCGTAGGCCACGGTAGCTCTGGCTGTGGTCAGGGTCTTGCTGCCTTCGCCCAGTTTCAGCTTGGGAGCGAAGGCTACATCGGCGAACAAGGTGAACTTAGGCGCCGGAATCAGCTTAAACCCAAACTTGCCGAAAAGGCCCTGGCCCTGGCCCTTGTCAGCTTCGTCCGTGGTGTCCACGGCCGCAACCTCATCGTGTTTATGGGTGAGCATCGCATAGCCGCCGCCGACAAAAATCTGCAGGTCCTCTTCGTTGGCCACCCTGTACAGCCCGCCAATGGTGAGCAGGGTGTCGCTGGGGCCTTTTTCTTCCCCGTCTTTGAAGGACGCGCTCACAAAGGAGGCATCGGCAAAGATGTCCTTCATGACCTCTACCTGCGCATGGGCCGCAAAGCCCTGTCCCTTCTGCTGACCGAGGCCAATCAGATAGCTGACGTCACCATCAACCGAGACGGCACCAGCTGCCAAGCTTGCCCCCAGGACCATGGTCAGTACTGCCAACACAGCAATTAGTCTCTTCACATTTCAGCCCTCCACAACTATCGGTGTTTTCCTTTCTATATTCTGACAAGCAGGCGGAAAACCTTCTGACCACGGCAGGTTTTCAGCGGGAAGATCACGAATCTATCCAGCCATATGACGATCAACCCTTGAGGAGGAACGCACATGCGTAAATGCTTGACGCTCATCACCTTAAGCCTGCTGCTTTTGGCCGCCCTGGCGCCCGCTGCCGCGGCCCAGCTGGCAGCAGGAGTGCAGCTGAGCTACGGCTGGACCACTTACACTGAAGTTCTGGGCAGCAAAGAAGGGGCCAAGGCTTCCGGCCTGCTGAACAGCGTCTGGGCCGTCTATGACTATGAAGATCTCCGCTTTACAGGCGCCTACCAAGGCACGTTCGGCCTTGGGAACCAGGGACTCAGCCGGCATCTGGGACAGGTGGCAGCCAACTACCGCGTCCTGGCTGAAGGGCCTATGCAGGTTTACGCCGGGCTGGGCTATCATTTCCTCACCGCCAGTTTTGATGCGAAACTGGGCGGTCAGCCGAAAGACTTCAGCTTCGCGGGCCACGGCTTCGCCGGGCAAGTTGCCGTAGATATTGAACTCACACCGGAGCTGCACACCAGCGCGATCATCACCGCCAGCCCGTGGGTGAACTGGTCGTACCGCACCTCGGGCAACTCCACCAAGGTGGACTCCCGCTCGTCCTTCAGCGCCAAACTGGACCTGGTCTATGACTTTTCCGACCAGCTCAGTGTGCAGTTGGGCCTGGTGGGCGGCAGCCACAATATGCCCGGGTTCACCTATGAGGGCAAAAAGCTGGGCGGTACCCGCGGCTCCTACTCAGCCATCAGCCTGGGGGTCACCCAGCGCTTCTAAGACTGTATAGGAAGCTCAACATGATCACGAAGAGCTAGCGTCAAGCGCTAGCTCTTCTGCATATACTGGTAAATTTCCGCCGCCAGTTTGGCGCTGATGCCCGGCACCTGCTGCAGCTCTTCCAGGCTGGCCTCACGGATCCTCTTTACCGAACCGAAGTGTTTGAGCAGATCCTTCTTGCGCTTGGGGCCTACACCGGGAATCTCATCCAGAACGGAGCTGCGGGAAGCCTTGCCGCGCAGGTTGCGGTGGTAGGTGATGGCGAAGCGGTGCGCTTCATCCCTGATCCGCCGCAGCAGCAGCAGGCCCGGTGAATCCAGGGGTAGAATGACAGGATCAGATCTGCCCTCCAGGTAAATCTCCTCCCGCCGTTCTGCCAAGGCGATAAAGGGAATGATCAGCCCCAGCTCATCCCGGACCTGGAGGGCCGCCTTCAGCTGGCCTTTGCCTCCGTCGATGAGCACCAGGTCGGGAAAGGACGCGAACTTGCTGTCCCCCGCCTGTTCTTCTCGCTCCTGCAGCCCCCTTTGGAAGCGGCGCCTGACAACCTCGCGCATGGACTCGTAGTCGTTGGGTGCCCCTGCTACCCCGCGAATGCGGAAGCGGCGGTAGTCGGAGCTTTTGAAGTCTCCGTTTTCCCAGACTACCATGGAGGCCACAATGTTGGTGCCCTGCAGGTTGGAAATGTCAAAGGCCTCGATGCGCCCGGGGGGCTCGGGAAGATCGGCAGCTTCCTGCAGTTCCTGCAGAGCCCGCTCCACAGCCTTCTCCTTGATGGATGTACGGTTCTTGGCTTCCTCCAGCAGTACCTGGGCGTTTTTCATCACCAGATCCAGAAGCTGGCGTTTGGGGCCCCGTTTCGGTGTGCGCAGATACACCCGGCCGCCCCTCAGCCCCAGCAGCCAGTTCTCCAGCAGGGCCGGTTCTTCCAGTTCCACAGGGAGAAAGACCTCCCGGGGGATGTACGATGCTTCCTGGTAGTACTGCTGCAGGAAGGAACGGAGGATCTCCCCCTCGTCTTCTTCGCTGGAGCAGTCCAACAGAAAGTGCTCCCGGCCCACCAGTTTTCCTTCCCGCACAAAGAAAACCTGCACGCAGGCGAGCTCGCCCCAGCGGGCACAGCCCACGTAATCCTGATCCTCGTGGTGCTGGGCCACCATCTTTTGCTTTTCCGCCAGGGTCTGCAGGCCCCTAATCTGGTTGCGGAAGCGGGCCGCCCTCTCGAATTCCAGCTTAGCAGCTGCTTCCTGCATCTTTCTGGTGAGCTCCGGGATGAGCCGATCAATGCGCCCTTCCAGGAACATGATCACCTCATTGATCATCTCGCCGTACTTCTCTTTGCTCACCAGCCCCGCGCAGGGGGCCAGGCAGCGGCCTATATGATAGTTCAGACAGGGCCGGTCCCGCTGGCCTTCCACGATTTTCTTGCTGCAGGTGCGCAGGGGAAACAGGGTGCGCAGAAAGGACAGGGTCCTTTTCACCACCGTCACGTCGGTGTACGGGCCGAAATAGCGGGCCCCGTCGTTGAGGCGCCGGCGCACCATGAGCACCCGAGGGAAATCTTCCTGCACAGTCACTTTGATGTAGGGATAGGTCTTATCATCCTTGAGGCGCACATTGTAGCGGGGCGCGTACTCCTTGATCAAGTTGTTCTCCAGGATGAGGGCTTCCACTTCCGAATCGGTCACGATGTACTCAAAATCGTGGATATGCTCCACCATCACCTGGACTTTCAGGGGATGGGCAGCCGACTTCTGGAAGTAAGAGCGCACCCGGTTTCTTAAGTTGACCGCCTTGCCCACATAGATTACTTCCCCCGCCTCATTCTTCATTAGGTAGACCCCAGGCGAGGTGGGCAGCCTGCTCAGTTTCTCCTGAAAATGCACTGGCGGCACCCCCTGTTCAGCTTTCCTCAGCTAGAATCTTCTTCAAGAACTGCCCGGTGTACGAAGCTTCCACCGCGGCCACCTGCTCGGGTGTGCCCTGGGCCACCACTGTGCCTCCCCGCGCGCCGCCTTCCGGGCCCAGGTCGATGATGTAATCGGCGGTTTTGATCACATCCAGGTTGTGCTCGATCACCAGCACAGTATCACCCGCATCCACCAGCCGCTGCAGCACAGTAAGCAGCTTGCGGATATCCTCAAAGTGCAGGCCGGTAGTGGGCTCATCCAAAAGGTACAGCGTCCTGCCATTACTGCGGCGGGAAAGCTCTGTGGCCAGCTTCACGCGCTGTGCTTCGCCCCCAGAAAGCTGGGTGGCGGGCTGGCCCAGTTTGATGTAGCCCAAGCCCACATCATAGAGGGTCTGCAGGCGCCGGTGGATTCTGGGGACGTTTTGGAAGAACTCCACCGCTTCTTCCACCTGCATGTCCAGGACATCGGCGATGGACTTGCCCTTGTACTTCACTTCCAGGGTCTCCCGGCCGTAACGCTTGCCCTTGCACACTTCGCAGGGCACGTACACATCGGGCAGAAAGTGCATCTCAATCTTGAGGATCCCGTCGCCCTTGCAGGCCTCGCAGCGGCCGCCCTTCACGTTGAAGCTGAAGCGGCCCGGTTTGTAGCCGCGCAGCTTAGCCTCGGGAGTGAGGGCAAACAGCTCCCGGATGCCGTCGAAGGCCCCGGTGTAGGTAGCCGGGTTGGAACGGGGCGTGCGGCCAATGGGCGACTGATCGATCTCGATCACCTTATCGATATGCTCTAGGCCCTCAATGCCAGCGTGGGCCCCGGGTTTGGTCTTGGCCCGGTGCAGTTCCTGGCTGAGCCGCTTGTACAAGATCTCGTTGATCAGGGTGCTCTTGCCCGAACCGGACACGCCGGTAACAGCCACAAAGACACCCAGTGGGATCTGCACATCGATGTTCTTCAAGTTGTGTTCCCGGGCGCCACGGATGGTGATGTACTTCCCGTTGGGCTTTCTGCGCTTTCTCGGTACGGGAATGCGCCGCTCGCCTTTCAGGTACTGACCAGTTATGGAGCGGGGCTCCGCACATACCTCATCCCAGGTGCCTGCGGCCACCACTTCTCCACCGTGGCTGCCTGCTCCCGGCCCCATGTCAATGATCCAGTCCGCAGCCTCCATGGTGTCGCGATCATGCTCCACCACAATCAAAGTGTTGCCCAGATCGCGCAGCTCGCGCAGGGCATCCAGCAGCCTCTCGTTATCGCGCTGATGCAGCCCGATGCTGGGCTCGTCCAGCACATAAAGCACACCGGTAAGGCGCGAGCCGATCTGGGTGGCCAAGCGGATGCGCTGCGATTCCCCGCCGGAGAGGGTCGCGGAAGCGCGGCTTAGGGTGAGGTAATCCAGCCCCACATTCACCAAGAAGCTCAGGCGCTCCTTGATCTCTTTGAGGATCTGCCGGGCAATGAGCTGCTCCCGCGGGGTCAACTCCAGGGAATCGATAAACTCCAGGGCTTCGGCGATGGTGAGCTCCGTCACTTCAATGATGTTCCTGCCGCCCACGGTTACACCCAGCACCTCAGGGCGCAGGCGCTTGCCGCCGCAGGCCGTGCAGGTGCTCACACTCATGTACTGCTCCAGTTCCTGCTTCATCCAATCGCTGGAAGCCTCCCGGTAGCGCCGCTCCAGGCTGGGAATCAGCCCATCAAAAGGCGCCTCGTACATGCTCTCCCGCCCGGACATGTTGGTGTAGAGGAAACTGACCTGCTGATCACCCAATCCATGCAGGAGCACATCCAACTGGCTCTGGCTCAGCTCCTTCAGGGGCACCTCCTGATCGATGCCGTACAGCTCACAGACCTTGTCCATGATTGCCCAGAACCAGCGGCTCTTGTTGCTGCGCCAAGGAATCAACCCCCCCTCGGCGATGGACAGATCCAGGTCCAGGATCAGGTCCCGATCAATTTCCTGCTTAGAACCAAGCCCCTCACAGCTGGGGCAGGCCCCGTAGGGGCTGTTGAAGGAGAACATGCGGGGCGTAAGCTCTTCCATGGAGATGCCGCAGTCGATGCAGGCGAACTTCTCGCTGAACATGAGCTCCTCGCCGCCGATGACATCGATCAGCACGATGCCTTCACCGAACTTGAGCGCGGTCTGCACCGAATCGCTGATCCGGCCCTGCACATCGGGCCTGACCACGATGCGGTCCACCACGATCTCGATGCTGTGCTTCTTGTTTTTATCTAGATTCAGGGGATCCGTCACTTCCTTGAGCTCCCCGTTGACCCGAATGCGGATAAAGCCCTCTTTGGCGATCTGCTCCACGGTCCTCTTGTGCTCGCCCTTGCGGCCGCGCACCACTGGGGCCAGCACCTGGATGCGCGTACCCTCAGGCAGATCAAGAATCTGATCCACAATCTGTTCCACCGTCTGCTGGGTGATGGGTTTGCCGCAGCTGGGACAGTGCGGCCGGCCAATACGCGCATAGAGCAGGCGCAGGTAGTCGTAGATCTCGGTTACAGTACCCACGGTGGAACGGGGATTGCGGCTCGCGGTCTTCTGGTCAATGGACACCGCGGGCGAAAGCCCCTCGATGAAATCCACATCAGGTTTGTCCATCTGACCCAGGAACTGGCGGGCGTAAGCGGAGAGCGATTCCACATAGCGCCGCTGCCCCTCGGCATAGATGGTGTCAAAGGCAAGGGATGACTTGCCTGAGCCCGAGAGGCCGGTGATGACCACCAGCTTATTTCTGGGTATTTCCACATCTATATTCTTCAAGTTGTGCTGACGCGCACCCTTGATTACCAACTTATCCGTCAAACCGACAACCCCATTTCCGTCCTGATTTCCCTGATCTCATCGCGCAGCTCCGCGGCCCGCTCGAAGTTGAGCTCCTGGGCCGCCCGGAACATCTCCTCTTCCAGCTCCTGGATGAGGGCAAGCACATCTTTCAGGCTGCCCTTGCGCAATGCATCGTACTTGCTCTTCTCTTCGGCCACCTTTTCATCGGCCAGGTGCTGGGCAATGTCTGTAATCTCCTTCTGAATAGTCTGGGGGGTAATGCCCATGCGCTCGTTGTACTCCATCTGAATGCGGCGCCTGCGGTTGGTCTCATCGATGGCATAGCGCATGGCGTCCGTGATCTGATCGGCGTACATGATCACCCGGCCGTGTACATTGCGCGCCGCCCGGCCAATGGTCTGAATCAGGGATGTGGGCGAACGCAGGAACCCTTCCTGATCCGCATCGAGGATGGCCACCAGAGATACCTCCGGCAGATCCAGGCCCTCCCGCAGCAGGTTGATGCCCACCAATACGTGGAACACTCCCTGGCGCAGCTCCCGCAGAATTTCAATGCGCTCCAGGGTATCGATGTCCGAGTGCAGGTAGCGCACCTTGAGGCCCACTTCCCCCAGGTACTGGGTGAGGTCTTCGGCCATGCGCTTGGTCAGTGTGGTGACCAGGACGCGCTCGTTGCGCTGCACCACCCGCCGAATCTCATCGATCAGATCATCGATTTGGCCCTTAACTGGTTTGACCACCACTTCCGGATCCACCAGCCCCGTGGGACGGATCACCTGCTCCACCACCTGCTCCGCATGCTGGAGCTCGTAGGGCCCAGGTGTGGCAGACACATAGATCACCTGGTTCATGTGGGCCTCGAACTCTTCGAACTTCAGCGGCCGGTTATCCAAAGCGGACGGCAGCCGGAAACCGTACTCCACCAAGGTCTCCTTGCGGGAGCGGTCGCCGTGGTACATGGCCCGGATCTGTGGTATAGTAACATGGGATTCGTCGATGATCATCAAGTAATCCTTGGGGAAATAGTCCAGAAGCGTGGCGGGCGTTTCTCCAGGCTTGCGCCCGCTCAAAGGCGCGGAGTAGTTCTCGATACCGCTGCAGTAGCCCAGTTCAGCCAGCATCTCCAGATCGTAGCGGGTGCGCTGCTCCAGGCGCTGGGCTTCCAGGAGTTTCCCCTGCTCCCGCAGTTCCTTAAGACGTGCCTCCAGTTCCGCTTCGATCACGGGGATGGCCCGCTTCAGCTTTTCCTCCGGTGTGATGAAGTGGGACGCAGGATAGATGGTGAGCTCATCGTGGAGCTGGATCAGCTCGCCGGTGATGGGGTCCACCTCTTGGATCCGCTCAATCTCGTCGCCGAACATCTCAATGCGGATTACCGTTTCGCTGCCCACAGGGATGATCTCGATCACATCCCCGCGCACGCGGAAAGTGCCGCGGCGAAAACCAACATCGTTGCGCTCATACTGGATCCCCACAAGGCGCCGGAGGATGTGGTCCCGATCTCGGTACTCCCCGTTTTTCAGGGCAAAGGTCATGCCCACATAGTCTTCGGGAGAACCTAAGCCGTAGATGCAGGACACACTGGCCACAATCACCACGTCACGGCGCTCAAACAGCGCGCTGGTGGCCGCATGGCGCAGGCGGTCGATCTCCTCGTTGATGGAGGCATCTTTTTCGATGTACGTATCGCTGGTGGGGACGTAAGCTTCCGGCTGGTAGTAGTCGTAGTAGCTGACGAAATAGTGCACTGCGTTGTGGGGGAAAAACTCGCGAAACTCGCTGCAGAGCTGGGCAGCCAAAGTCTTGTTGTGGGCGATGACCAGGGTGGGTTTCTGCACCGCTTCGATCACCTTGGCCATGGTGTAGGTCTTGCCCGAGCCCGTTACCCCCAGCAGAGTCTGGTGCTTCATGCCGCTGCGCAGCCCCGCAGCCAGCTGTTCTATTGCCTTCGGCTGGTCCCCGGAGGGTTCAAAGGGGGCCACCACCTTAAAAGCAGTCCGCATGGCTTTCTCCTTTTCTCAGTACTAAGTAGGGAAATCCGCCTTGGGCGGCTAATTATATGCTCAGGACAGCAACAGAGAGGAGGCAGGTTCCATGAGCTTAGTAGTCATGGTGGAAATTCCTAGGGGCAGCCGCAACAAATACGAGTACGACAGCAAGCAGAACAAGTTCTACCTGGACCGCATGTTGTTCTCCTCGGTCCATTACCCCGCCGATTACGGGTTTATCCCCGAAACGCTGGCGGAGGACGGCGATGCCCTCGACGCCCTGGTCATCGTGGGCGAGGCCACCTTCCCCGGCTGCCTGATCCGGGTGGAGCCGGTGGGAGCCTTCGAAATGTGGGATGAAAAGGGGCCGGATCAGAAGATCCTCTGCGTGCCCGTGAGCGATCCTCAATGGAACTGGGTGCAGAATCTGGACGATGTCCCGCCCCACCTGCTTAGAGAGATCACCCACTTTTTTCAGGTGTACAAAGATCTGGAGAAAAAGAAGACCAAGGTGGGAGAATGGCTGAATAAAACCGAAGCCAAGCGCATTATTGCGGAAGCACAGGCTCGGTATCGTCTCCAGGAACCGCAGGGATAAACAGCAACTGGGAGATGGGCACCAGCTGCACCCCCGAACTGAGCAGTTCAGGCAGCATAGCCCACAGCGCATCTGCAGTGGCAGGACGTACATGGCCGATCACCACAGCACGCCCCTGCCGCCTGGCCAGGTTGAGGCCAGCCCGCAGCTGCGTTTTTATTGTCTCCACATCCGGCTCGTTATCGATAAACAGGTCGTTGCGGCCAACAGGCAGGCCCAACTCTGCGGCCACGGCCAGCACAACGCTGCGGCTGCTGGTGCGGCTGTCCATGAAGAACAGCCCCAGCTCGCGCACTGTTTCTAGTATGGTCCGCATGGCCACCCTGTCTCCAGTCACCAGGGAACCCATGTGGTTACTCACACCCACCGCCATGGGCAGATCTGCCAGGTTTTCCCTGAGCACGTCCTCTATCTCGCTCGGTTCCATGTTCACATAGATACCGCCGGGGCCCAGGGGCAGGCTGGTATCTAGAGCCTCCATGGGCTGGTGCAGGATGACCTCGTGCCCCGAGGCGTAAGCCCGCTCAGCCAGTTCAGCACTTAAGGCCAGCTGAGGCAGAACGGCCACAGTCAAAGGAAGAGGATAGGCCAGCAGAGGCCCTGCCGCCGGGGACGCATGCCCCCAATCGTCGATCACTATGGCCAGGACAGGCGCCTCGGGAGTACCCTTGCGGAAACCCGTGGGGTCGAAAAACTCGCCCAGCACGGGGATAGCTCCCCCGGCATGCTGCTGGTAGTTTTTGGGGGTGAGCCGCTCGATCTGCCACTGCAGGGCCATAACCTTCTGCCCGCTGCCTGCGATCGCGCTCCAGAAACCAAGGTTGTAGCCGTGCTCCACTGCTTCCAGCTGCAGCACCCAGCCCGCGCTGAGCAGCTCGCTGCAGAGGCGAAACAGCTGGGATTCCAGGTCTAGATCAGGTGCGGTGGGCACCAGCACCCAGTGCTCCAGGCTCTGAACCCAGGCTGCGGACCCCTCAGACCCCTTCAGCATCCGCAGCTCGCTCCCCTGCTCCCGCTTGAGCAGCTGGAAACCTGCCCCCTGCCAGAACCCTTCCCACGACTCCAAATCGGGAACCTGCGGACGCAGGATCTGCACCTCCAGCTCATGACGCTTGTCCCATCCAGCCCGGTAATCCGGCCCCAAGATCAGGCCAAGCACTGCAAATCCCAGCGAACTGAAGGCAAACACAACTAGAAATGCCAGTATGCCTGTTTTCTTCGTATCCAGCTGCAGCTGCACGGCCTCACTTCCTCTTCGCTTTCCACCTGTACCAGAGGCGCTTGATCCACCCGTCCTTCACCCGCATATAAGCTGCCTGGGCAGGATGGGGTGCGGGGATGATGCCCAAAGGCGGCACCGTTCCCCGAAAACGGACTTCCCGCCGCTTCGGCTCCAAGAACTGATTCTCCACCACGAACACCGGATCTACTGCCCAAGGGGAAATCTCGTTCACCAGCTGGGAGAGATCCCGCACTTCCACACCGTTCACGCTTCTGATCACATCGCCCACCTGGAGGCCCATCTGCTCGGCCGGCGAGCCGGGATACACCGACAGCACCATCACTCCATCGTCCCCGCGGAACACCGGTTCCCGGTGCTGCTCCCGCCACTGGCTCCAGAGGATGACCAGATCATGGCCTAGAGGAGCAAAAAGTACTGGCAAAAGAGAAAGCACCGGATTGGCGTTGGCCAACAGGGCCAGCCCCAGCAGCACCAGGCTGTAAACCATCAGCATGGCCGCACTGCGCCGGGCTTTGGTTTTGGGCAGTTCCGTCTGGACGAAATCGCTGTAACCCAGGGCAACCACCAGCGGAAAGAGCATGTAGATCCAGATGTGCCCTTCCGGCACCTCCAGTCCCGCCCGGAAGATCGGCCACCAGTCCGGCATGGACACCGTTTCCCATTCCATGCCTGTCCCCGCAACCGCCAAGCCCACCAGGGCGATGGTGGGCATGGGCCAAAACTTCCGCAAGGCGAAGCCCCCCACCACCTTTCCGCTCTTGTGCTTGAAGAACATGGGGGAAGATCCGTGGTGCCCGTCCACAAAGATCAGGGCCGCTTCCACCAAGTGCAGTACGGCCACCAGAGCCATAAGGGTGGCAATGTGCACCTGAGGGTAGCCGGTGATCAGATGGACGATGCTCACCAGGCTCCCCGCATAGGCGAAGCACAGAAAACGGGGATGGATCAGCATAAGCAGGAGGGCCGCCAGCCACAAGTAAGCAGCCCCGGCGTTGGTTACGGAGATGCCCAGCGCGATGAACAGCACCGTGGCCAAGAAACCGCCAGCTAGACCATAGATGGCCGCAGCTGCAGTTTCCCGCAAGGGATCAATTCGCTTCAGCCCGAAGAACCCCTGTTCGTATTCGCGTATTTTCGAGTACTGGCGGTAAACAATACCGAACACCAGGGTTAAGATGAGGATATAGCGCAGATCGGTAAACATCAGGGTAAACGTCTGCCAGGTAATAGCTGCCAGATCCCAGATTTGCCTCATTCAATCTCCTCCTGAACTGCCCCCAAGAAAGGAAGACCCCGGAGAAGTTTCCGGGGTGCGAACCTTTACAGCTGTGAGCGTAGAACCTCCAGAGCCTTCTCCAGCTGCGGGTCAAACTCCGCCTCGCCTAGATAGATGGCTTCCTCTTCCTCGGGGGTTACCTCCACTACAATGTCGGGCTCGATGCCCACACCGTTGATATCTTTGCCGCCAGAGGTCAGGTAGCCCTGTTCCGTGACGGTTAGGGCGCTGCCGTCCCGCAGCGGATACAGCGACTGCACCAGGCCTTTGCCGAAGGTGGTGGTGCCGATCAAAGTGGCCAGCCCGTTGTCCTGGAGCGCTCCGGACACAATCTCGGAAGCGCTGGCGCTTCCTCCATTGATCAAGACCACCATGGGCATGGGCTCTCTGGTTCCTTCCTCCATGCTCTCAAAGGGAGTGCGGTTGCCTTCCTTGTCCTCCAAGTAGAGCAGGGGAGCGCCGGCCACAAACTCGTCAGCCACACGCAGAGCAGCGCCCAGAGTTCCGCCTGGATTGTGGCGCAGATCCAAGATCAGGGCCCGTTGCCCCTGGGCATCCAGAGCATCCAGCGCCTGAACCAGTTCTTCATAGGTGCGCTCGGAGAAGTTGGTGATGGCGATATAGCCTATGCCGTAGTCTTCATCGACAATGTAATAATCGGGCACCGACACCACGTTGATCAGCTCGCGCACGATGTGCACCTCGAAGACCTCATCGCCCCGCTGGATGGTCAGATCGATTTCGGTAGCAGCGGGCCCCCGCATGAGGCTCACCGCCTCATCCAAGGTCATAAAGGTGGTGTCCCTGCCGTCGATAGCAATAATCTTATCGCCCCGCCTTAAGCCGGCGCGCTCGCCAGGGGTGCCCTTTATGGGCGAGACTACCGTCACCCGGTCGTCCACAATACCTACAGACAGGCCGATGCCTCCGTACACGCCGGTGGTGGTGTTCATCATATTCTCAAAGGCCAGGGCATCCATGTGCCTGGTGTAGGGATCATCCAGGGCGTGCCGCAGCATGCCGTTGATGGTTCCTGTCAGCACATAGCCTTTCAAGAGCTCAAAGGTGCTGACCGGCTGGAAATAGTGCCTGGTCTTGACCAGGGCAATCACTTCCAAAACCGTGCCCATGCTCTCCTGTCCAGTCCCCCGGGCCCCGGTCTGGGAACTCGCCTGGTAGGACCCGTAGAAGAGGGTTACAGCCAGCAGCACTAAAACAGTTACAACGATCAGGGCTCTTTTCCGGCTCACTCTACCACCAGCTTTCTAAGTCTCAGCAAACTATATTCCACCCATCACAGGGATAGACTTCAGCTTCTGGATTCATATTATCATATCAAATACTGCAGGGCTTGGCAAGGTGAGCTACTGGGGCCCTGCCGCGTCCGGCAGGCGCCGGAAGCCCTCGCCCAGCACCTCATGGACATCATGGATAACCACAAACGCCCTGCGGTCGATGGAGGCCACGATCCTTTTGATGGCAGCAATCTCCATCCTGGAAACGATCACCAACAGCACTTCTTTGCCCTGGCGGGTGTACATGCCCTGCCCCTGCAGTTTGGTCACGCCCCGCTCCAGCTGCTGCATAATGGCCTGGCCGATAGGTTCAGGATGGTCCGAGATGATCAAGCAAGCTTTAGCATAGTTCTGGCCTTCCTGCACCACGTCAATGGCCTTGGCACTGATAAACACAGCAAGCAGTGCATACATGGCCAGCTCCAGGCCGAATACTGCCCCGGCCAAAGCGATCACCGCTCCATCCACAAAGAGCAGCGCCTGCCCCACGCTGGTGGGGAAAAACCGCGCCAGCAGCTGGGCAGCCATATCCGTCCCGCCAGTGGAGCCCCCAAAGCGGAAGGCAATGCCCAAACCAATGCCGGAGAGGACTCCGCCGTAGATGGCGGCCAAAAGGAGGTCCTCTGTCATCGGCGCCGTGGCCCAGCGGTTGAACAGGTCCACGAACGCAGAGAGGGCTACTGTGCCAAACAAGGTTCTGGCTCCGAACATGGAGCCCAGTACCCGCCAGCTCAGGATAAACAAAGGAACGTTGAGCAGGAGCATGGTCACACCCGCAGGGAAGCCCGTAAGGTGGTACACCACCGTGGCCAGGCCGCTCACGCCGCCCGCGGCAATCTTGGCTGGAATGAGGAAGAAACTGACTCCCAAGGCCGTGATCACGACCCCCAGCAACACTCCGCCATAACCCAGCACCATCCTGCGCGCCACTTCGCTACCTCCTCCCTGCTGCCCGCTCTTTCCAAACCGTGAGCACGAAGACGGGCAGTACCGCCATGCGCTTGATCCTCCAGGGCTGCCTGATCAGGCGGTACAGCCACTCCAGGTTCAGCTTGCGCATCCACATGGGCGCCCGCTTGTCCACACCTGCCCATACATTGAAGCTCCCGCCCACCCCCACAGCCACGGGGATCTTGAGCTGAGCCAAGTGAGCCGCCAGCCACTTCTCCTGGCGCGGAACTCCCAGCGCGGCCAGAAGCACGTCTGGGCGCAGCTCTTTCAGGCGTGCCAGGAGCTCTTCTTCCTCAGGGCCGCGGAAGAAGCCGTGGTAAGTACCGGCAATCTCCAGCCCCGGCCACCTTTTCTGCACGGCTGCCGCTGCCTTGTCGGCAACGCCCGGCTCTCCGCCCAGGAAAAAGACCCGCCACTTTTTCTCAGCAGCTCGTTTCAGGAGGCCTTCGGCCAGCTCGATGCCGGGGATGCGTTCTGGCACCGCTTGGCGCAGCACGCCGCTTGCCCAGACCACACCGATGCCGTCGGCCACCACCAAATCGGCCCGCTGCAGGATTTCCTGCAGGAGGGGATCTCTTCTGGCTTTCATCACCATCTCAGGATTGGCCGTGACCACGAGATGCGGTTTTCCCGAATGGACGAACTGCTCTAAACGGTCCAGGGCTTGTTCCATGGAAACGGGGTCAAAGCCCACACCGAGAACTTCCCTTCTTTGCACACTCTCACCTCAAAACCTGGGCCAGGGCCCTGCGGTTGTGCTCTGTACGCCGCCGCAGCTCCTGCAGCGCCTGTCGATAACTGCGCCGCCGCTCCTCTACTTCCTCCAGCACCTGGCCCATCCGCTCCGGCAGGTCAGCTAAGCCGCTCACTTCCACATAAGGCACCTGCAGCTGCCCGCAGATGGCCGCCACCTTTGGGTCATAGTTGAGGCCTAAGGGCTGGCAGTCCTGGAGGGCACTGAAAACCAAGCCGTGGAGCCGCATGGAAATGCACAGGGCTGCCCCTTGGAAAACCACTTCCATACTTCCTAGATCAGGTTGGGGATGGATCTTCAGCCCGGGGCAGCTGCCCCGCAGGGCTTCTCCCAGCTCGTCATCGCCGGGGCCTAGGGGAAGAAACTCCACTGACCAGCCTGCCTGCTGCCAGGCACGTACGTGCTCTGCCCAGATCGCCTCTTGCTCAGGCCAGGCGCGGTAAGGCCTGAGGTTGAGTAGGAGGCGCCTTTGGCGCGGTCCGGATTGGTTTACTGCCCGCTGGCCGAAGACGGGATCGGCTGCTAAGACCACTTTCTCCCTGGGCACACCCAGCTCCTGCAGAAAACGCAGGCTGTCCTCATCCCGCACGGTGCAGGCTGCCGCCCGCCGATAGGCCCGCGCCGTCCACCTGCGGTAGATGCCGCTCTGAATGGGCCCCAAGCCCTGGGCGTACATGACCACAGGCACGCGGCGCAGAAAAGCCATTTCCGCCAGAATTAGATAATAGGGAAGGCTGCGCCTGCTGGTCACATCCTGGAGCAGAGAGCCGCCGCCGCTCACCAGGAAGCGGGCGGAGCCTAAGGCCCGCCAGATTCCCCGCAGATCGTAGCGCGGCAGTGCTGTCACACCGTGAACAGCAGCCGTCTTCTCAGGATTACCCGAAGGCACCACCACCTGGCTGCGGCTGATCCCCAAGGCCTCCAGGTCTCGGCACAGCGCTGCCAGAATGGCCTCATCACCTAGATTATCGAACCCGTAGTAACCGGAAACCAGAATCACCGGCCAGCCACCTCTTTCCCCACTGGTAGATGCGCCAGAGCAGCCACCCGAAGGCATAGCCAAACACCCACCCGTAGAGCGTGCGCAGCAGGCTCACCCAGAGGAAAGTATGGGTATGGGTGAAGGTGTTGATCAGGCTGAGCTGGCCCACCACCGCCACAGGCAGCAGCCAGGAGCGCTTGGGATTAGTAGAACGCAGGGCGAGGTACAAGGCGGGATGGCCCAAGAACAGCTCCTTGGTGCGCGGCCTCACCCGCAGCAGGTTTTCCAGCCCCTCCCGCAGGCGCACCTCCAGGTCGGAGACAGGAATCCCGAAATTGCCAGTGCGCAGTACATACACAATGCCCAGCAGGCCCAGAGCGCCCAGGCCCAGCAGCCAGCGCACAGGGATCTCCTGCCGCAGGAACTCCCGCAGCGGCCGCACGACTGTAAAGAGAACCAGGGCAATGGGCAGCAGATGCATGAGTTTCACACCGCGGAACTCAGCCATCTTCACCAGAAACTCCGTCCCCGTCAGGGTACCCACAACCAACAGCGCACCTAACAGCGAAACGCCGAACACGCTCTGCGCCTGCCAGAAGCGGGACTTACCCCACTGGCACTCCAGGGCCAGGCAGGGAAAAACAACGGCGGCCACCAGGGCCAAAGCCTGCTTGGCCAGGAGTGGCGCTGACCCCAACAGCACTAGGCTCCCGGCGCAGGTGAGCGCCCCCCCGGCGAGCACCAGGAGCGACAGCCGCGGAAAGAGCAGCTGCCCGTAAAGCACGGCCGCGGCCCAGATGCCCGCGGCCACCACAGCCGTGAGCATAGGCGCCGGCTGCCAAAGCGCGAACGGCTGGGCAGTACCCAGCTCAAACCCCGCGCCTTGAAGCCTGCTGCCTAGGGCGGACAGCAGATCCAAAGAGCGCGGCCAGCCTCCCTCCTCCACCATGAAGGGGCGCACATACAGCACACGGATGTTCCTCTCCCGTACGGCGCGCACATAGCGGTTGAGGATGCGTTCATCAGACAGCACCCTCATCTCCCGTGCGCTGATGCCGTGCAGCCTAACCACTCGCGCGGGATCCGCATCTTCCAAGCCCGGGGCGGAAAACTCCACCAAGGCCTGCACTGCACTCGATCCCTGCAGCTGCTCGCGGGTGATGTCACCCTGGCCGCTCAAGATCAGCAGCTCAGGCTGGAAGTCGACCCAGATAGGCTCGACCGGCCAGGGAACGGTGTTCAGCTTGGGCGCGGCCTTCAGTCCCGCCTCTTTCACCAACTGAAACTGTTCTGCCTCGAAGGCCAGGGGCAGGGTCAAGAACGGGCCCAGCTCCGTAAGCTCTTCCGGCAGTTCTGCCCGCACCTCACCGGGTACGGGGCCGCCAGCCAGCATCCGCTCACCTAGGCTCTCCGCCTGCAGGGCGATGGTCTCCACCCCTGCCGCCTTGAGATCGCCCAGGAGTTGCTCCAGGGGAATCCCTGCTTCCCTGCTCAGCTGCTGCAGCCCGTAGTAATCATAGACGATTTCCACTGTGCGGTTGGGCCTTTCCACCAGCCAGCGCTGGCCGGCAGTGATCAGCGCCGCCACCGCCGCAATTAGGATCACAGTCCAGAGCACCCGTTTCATTGTGTTCCTCCCACGCGGATCTTGATCTCATGCACCAGAAGCTCCACCGCCTGGATCTCCACAGGCAGCGGGAACTCACCCAGATCTACAGTGAAGTTATAACTGTCTTTGACCATTTCCAGGAGCAGGGGAGGAATCCTGGCCTCCTGCAGGGTGATCTCTTTGACCACGAAGCGGAGCTCTGCGGGGGGCTTCACGAGCACATCGCTCACGACACTGATCTCCACTTCAGTGTTCCAGATCCCCACTTTCCCCCGCACCGCTAGGCCCGTAGGTGAAACCTCCAGCCAGAGCTGGCGAGACGGATCTACTTCCCGCCAGAACACCTCGTTGAGGGCATTCTCGGTGATCACCAGGGACCCGGCGAACCCGGAATAGCCCGTTAACACCAGCTCCCCGCGTTGGAAGAGGGTCCAGGGCTGGAAAAGGATCTCCTCGCCCTGAACTTCCACCTGGGCCGCAGCTATTCCTTCCAGGACCGCGTCTTGGGCGGACAGAGTCAGTCGGGGGATCCTGCCTAAGAGCAGCTCCCAGCCCCAAGGTGCGTGCAGGGTGATCTCGATGTGGTCCGTGCCCAGGGCAGCGGCCAGTTCAGCTTCCAGTTCCCGGGCCACACGGGGCACCACGAACAGTCTGGGCACGGCCAGTATTATGAGGATGATCAGGCACAGAGCCAGAAAGGCCCAGCCGCGCTTCATACGTTCCGCTCCTTCAAAAAGGCCTTTTTCTGCATCGCGAAAAAGGCCTCCGCCGTTCAGCGTTTCATTTTCAAAAAGGCTTCAATGAACGGATCCAAATACCCATCCATGACCGCGTCCACATTGCCCACTTCCACATTGGTGCGGTGGTCCTTAACCATAGTGTAGGGGCAGAACACATAAGAGCGGATCTGACTGCCCCAGGCGATCTCCTGCTGCTCTCCCTTGATGCTCTCGAGTTTAGCCCTCTGTTCCGCAAGCTGCCGCTCCATGAGCTTGGCCCGCAGGATTTTCATGGCCGATTCCCTGTTGGCATGCTGTGACCGCTCCGACTGGCACTGCACCACAATGCCCGTGGGCAGGTGCGTGATGCGCACCGCTGACTCAGTCTTGTTCACGTGCTGCCCTCCGGCTCCGCTGGAGCGGTAGGTATCGATGCGCAGATCATCGGGACTGATCTCCATAGTCAGATCGTCTTCGATTTCCGGAAGTACTTCCACAGACGAGAACGAGGTGTGGCGGCGGCCAGAAGCATCAAAGGGAGAAATGCGCACCAGACGGTGCACCCCTTTTTCCGCTTTCAAGTAGCCATAAGCGTACAGCCCTTTGATCAGCAGGGTGACGTCTTTGATGCCCGCTTCCTCTCCAGGCTGGTAGTCCAGAATCTCCACGCTGTAGCCCTGGTCTTCGGCCCAGCGCGTATACATTCTCCAGAGCATGGCGGCCCAGTCCTGTGCTTCCGTTCCGCCAGCCCCAGGGTGGATGGCTACAATGGCGTTGCTGGCATCGTACTCGCCACTGAGCAGAGACTCCAGCTCCAGCTGGTCAACGGCCTTTTCCAAGCTGGCCAGGCTGGTGTCCAGCTCCGCTTGGAGTTCCGCCCCTTCCCCTTCGTCCTCCGCTTCGTCCACGAGTTCCGCCAGAACCTGGACATCGTCGTACAGATCACGCACACTCTGCCACCGCTTGATCGTTCGCTTCAGCTCACTGATCTCCCTGGTGGTCTTCTGTGCCAGTTCTTGGTTATCCCAAAAGCCCGCCTCCAGCATGGCTGCTTCCAGTTCCTGCAGGCGGTCCTGTTTGGCCGCTATGTCAAAGATAGCCCCGCATTTCTTCAATCCGTTTACCCAAATCTGCTAACAACTCATGCATTGGTTGACCTCCCGTGACACTTCTTGTATTTCTTCCCGCTGCCGCAGGGGCAGGGATCGTTGCGCCCCACCTTCTCACCGACGCGGCGCGGCTGGCGTTCCACTTCCCCGCCTTGGTTGGTCTGGGCCGAAGCCAGCCGGTCTTTGGGCTGGGCTTGCTCAGCACTGACCAGCTTAACCTTGAAGAGCATGCTGATGCAGTCTTCCTGGATGCGGTGGACCATATCCTGGAACATCTGGTAAGCTTCCAAGCGGTATTCCACCAAAGGATCACGCTGGCCGTAGGCCCGCAGGCCAATTCCCTGTTCCAAATCCTTCATGGCAGTGAGGTGATCCACCCACTTTTGATCTGTAATCTGCAGGAGCACCAGTTTTTCGATGCGGCGCTGCAGATCCGGGCCGTAGCTCTCCATCTTGCGGGCATAGGCGGCCTGGGCCTCTGCGTACAGCGCCCGGGCCATCTCCGCGGGCGGAAGCTTAGCAAGCTGCTCCGCGCTGAGCGGGCAGGACTGGCCCACCAGCTCCCCGTACTGCCTGCGGATCGCTTCCAGATCCCAGTCATCCCTGCTCAGCTTCTCATCCGCGTAGCGGCTGACCAAGCGTTCGAACACAGCCTCCATCATGGCACTGATCTGTTCGGAGATATTCTCGTCCAGGAGCACAGCCCGCCGCTGGGAGTAGATCACGTCCCTCTGCTTGTTCAGCACATCGTCATATTCCAGCACCTGCTTGCGCAGCTCAAAGTGGCGAGTTTCTACGCGTTTTTGGGCGTTTTCAATGGCCCTGCTGATCTGAGGGTGATCTATGGGCTGATCCTCTTCCCAGCCCAAGCGCTCCATGATCCCCATGATGCGGTCGGAGCCGAAGAGGCGCATGAGGTCATCTTCCATGGAGACGTAAAACTGGGATGAGCCGGGATCCCCCTGGCGCCCCGAACGGCCCCGCAGCTGATTGTCGATGCGCCGGGATTCGTGCCGCTCGGTGCCGATCACATGCAGGCCGCCCAGCTCCACCACGCCTTCACCCAAAACGATGTCGGTTCCCCGGCCGGCCATGTTGGTGGCGATGGTGACCATGCCGCGCTGACCCGCCAGCTTGATGATTTCCGCTTCTTTGTCATGAACTTTGGCGTTGAGCACTTGATGGGGGATGCCCTCCCGTTTGAGCAGCCGGCTCAAGTGCTCCGAAGCCTCGATGCTGATGGTGCCCACCAAAACGGGCTGGCCTTTGTGGTGGCGCTCCACGATGTCTTTGATAATGGCCCGGATCTTGGCCTCCCTGGTTTTGAACACCAAATCTGGGTAATCTCGGCGGATCATAGGCCTGTTGGTGGGGATGACCACCACATCCAGCCCGTAGATCTTCCGGAACTCCTCCTCTTCCGTCTTGGCGGTACCGGTCATGCCCGCCAGCTTCTTGTACATGCGGAAGTAGTTCTGATAGGTGATGGAAGCCAGGGTTTGGCTCTCTTGGAGCACAGCCACCCCTTCTTTAGCCTCGATGCTCTGGTGCAGTCCATCGGAGTAGCGGCGCCCGGGCATAAGGCGGCCGGTAAACTCGTCTACGATGATCACTTCACCGTCTTTGACCACGTAATCCCGGTCCCGCATAAAGAACTCTTTGGCCTTGAGGGCCTGGTTCAGGTAGTGGTTCAGCTCGAAGTGGGCATCGTCGAAGAGATCGTCGATGCCTAATAGGCTCTCCACCCGGGACAGGCCTTCTTCTGTGATGGAGATGGTCCTGGCCTTCTCATCCACTTCATAATCCCGCCCGCGCTTGAGCTGCGGCGCAATCTGAGCGAAGCGCACATAGTGCTGGGCCGAGTCCTCCGCGGCGCCTGAGATGATCAGGGGGGTGCGGGCTTCATCGATCAAGATGGAATCCACCTCGTCCACAATGGCGTAATTGAGCCCCCGCTGCACGATCTGCTCAGGATATACCGCCATGTTATCGCGCAGGTAATCGAAACCAAACTCATTGTTGGTTCCGTAGGTTATCTGGCAGCTGTAGGCTGCGCGGCGTTCCTCTGGTGTGAGGCCGTGGACGATCACTCCCACGCTCATCCCCAGGAACTTGTAGATGGTGCCCATCCACTCCGCGTCGCGCTGGGCGAGATAATCGTTGACAGTTACAACATGGACACCTTCGCCGGTGAGCGCGTTTAGATACACAGGCAAGGTGGCCACCAGGGTCTTGCCCTCGCCTGTTTTCATCTCCGCAATGCGCCCCTGATGGAGGATGATGCCGCCCAGGAGCTGCACATCGAAGTGACGCATGCCTAAGGTCCGCCGGGAGGCTTCCCGCACCACGGCGAAGGCCTCGACCAGCAGATCATCCAGGCTGGCCCCATTGGCCAGTCTTTCCTGGAAGTATGGGGTTTTGGCCCGCAGTTCATCGTCGCTGAGGGCCTGCATTTGTGGTTCTAGGGCGTTGATGGCTTCCACCACCGAGCTCAGACGCTTCAGTTCCCGCTCTGTGGGATCCATCCACTTTTTCAGCCTTTCTAGCACAGCTCTACCTCCCAGGTTCATTGTACTACGGCGGACTGCCACCCGCAACCTAACCCTACAGGCCCTTGAGGCCGGCATCCACCAAGGCCCACAGTCCGCCGGCTACCAGAGAATGACCTCCCAGCAGAATCGGGATGGGCGCTTCCAGGGCTGCGCGGGTGAACTCCTTCAGGGGTTCGTGGGTGATCAGGTCCAACTCCCCCAGATCAGAGGCGAAACGGTCCGCTGCGCTGAGCTCCCAATGAAAGTGTTCGAACAGCACCCTGGTGTCTAAGACCGCACCTCCTGCCAGTTCAGACAGAAAATTGAAAAAGGACCTGAAACCCAGTTCTTCTACAAGTCTGCCCATGAGGGCCTTGACCTCGCCGCGCGCATCCCTGCCCAGGGCCTTCATGCTGCGTTCCTCGGAGTAAAGGCGCAGGCGGCAGCGCGTATTGACATCCAAGTACTGGAAGAGGTTAGACCCCACCCGCCCATAGATGACCAGCTCGCCCATGGGGTTGCCCAGGAGCTCCTTAATGGCCTGAGCGCGGGAAAAGTCCCAGTTCAGCTTCTGCACAGCCGCCCTAGTGTGGGCACCCAATGCCGGATGAACCGAGACGATGAGCACATCGGTTGGTGTATCCACATCAAAGTTCAGGCCCAAAGTGCGCTGCAGAGGCACATAGCGCAGGCCCCCTTGATTGCTCAGGGCGAGGGGCAGGGCGTTGTCCACCTCCGGGAGGGAAATGCGGCTTAGGGCCTTGGCTGGAGTAAAGCCCACAATGTCTGCGGAATAGTAATTGTTGGTCAGCATGACCTCATCGTTCTGCTCCAGAATCTCCCGCATATACTGCAGTTCGGCAGAAGAAATCAGGGGAGCTGCTGCTCCCCCCATGTACAACACTTTTTCGAGACGGCAGTCCTCCACCACGGCGTGCAGGCGCTGGCCGAAATGAAAGGACTCCTCGTCCTCGCTGTGCAGGAGGACCTGTACCTGGCCGGACGGGAGGGCTTTGGCCAGTTCGGGGTAGGATGTCACTACCAGAATCTGCTCAAACCCGGCTTCCCTGGCCCGCTCCACCAGATCCAGCACCATGCCCTGCCGCACCATCTGCATCTGGGTTTCCAGCACTCCCTGGACCGCACCGCCTTCGAAGATCACTAAGCTGACAGGCCTGTCCTGTCTAGAACTCAGATTCGATAAGCCCATAGTTGCCATCACGCCGCCTGTACACAACACTTACTTCGCCGCTGTCGGCATCTCTGAAGACAAAAAAATCATGCCCCAAAAGCTCCATCTGCATGACTGCTTCTTCCACATCCATGGGCTTCAGGGCAAAGCGTTTCGTTCTGACGATCCGCGGACGGTCAGGTTCTTCTGCGCCTTCCTGATCGGAGGCCTGCACTTCACTGAGTTTCGGCCCTTCCTTCTTCTTCCACAGCTTGGTCTTGAACTTGTTGAGCTGCCGCTCGATTCTGTCTACTGCACTGTCAACGGAGGTGTACATATCTCCGGTTTTGCCTTCGCCCCTGAGCAGAACGCCTGAGAGGTTTACTGTTACTTCCGCAATATGGATTCCCCGCTCAATCCTCAGCATTACTTCCGCAGAAGCAGTCCGATGGTCATTGAGGTACTTGTCAAGCTTCGCGACCTTCTTCTCCACATAGCTGCGTAAAGCTTCCGTGATTTCCAGGTTCTTCCCAGATATGCTGATCCTGGTTTTCGCCATCCCGCTCACTCCTTCAATGACGACTTTATCATTAATATTATCCCTACAATGAGGAAAATCCTTCTGGGTAGAAAAAAACGGACTGAGTCCGTACTCAGCCCTTCTAACTGGCAGTTCTACTGCATGACAGGCCCGCGGCCTGCTCTGAAAATCCGCGATCTAAGATCCCTCTTTGCGGTAGGCCCTTCCGGCCATTTTCCGCTGCACCGCCTCTTGTGCCTGGGCGCGCTGCAGATAGGCGCTGAGGGCAGCCTCGTTCTTGCGCTCTTGGTCTTCCAGACGCTCTAGTACGGGAACCAGCTCGCTCACCACCCCGTGCAGAGCTGCTAGATCGTCCTGGTAGTACTCAGGCGCAGCCAGCTTCAACTGCGGCAGGGAGAAACTGGAGAGCCCGAAGTGGCTGACCAGCTGCTCCTGGAGAGCCCGGATCTGCTGCTCATACTCACCGGCCCGCTTAAGCAGGCCTTCTTTCTCCTTGAGCGCCTGCAGGAGGCGGTCCAACTGGCCCTGCTCAATCAGCTCTCCTTCCTGGGCGCCCACTGCACCGATCTTTTGGTACAACTCCAGCTGATCGGCGTATGCCTGGGCGAGCGCAGTGATCTTCTCGCGGATCTCCCTCATCTGGTCTGGGACACCACCTGTTCCCAAGTGTCCCGCAGCTCAAGCAGGAAATGCAGAGCTTCCTCAACCAGCTCGGGATCCTTTTTGATGTTAGCCTCCACCAACCGATCATGGATAAATGTGTACAACTGCTGCAGATTAAGGGCAATTTCCCCTACGCTGAGATCCAGCGAGAGGTTCAACTCGCTGATTATGTCCTGGACCCGGATCAGTTTGCTGTTGGCTGCCTCAAGTTCCCCGCGCTTGATGTGCTCCTGCGCCTGGCGCGCAAAGCGAATGGCGCCGTCGAACAGCATGAGCAGAAGCTCTCCCGGAGAAGCTGTCGACACTTGAGTCTGTCTGTATAGCTGATACGCATGTGCTGTCATTTCTGTGCCCCAACCCCCTAAGCCCACTTGTCTATAAGAAGCCCAATCATTTCTCTGATCCTCGCCACTGTATCAAGTACTTCCTCCGGAGGGATCTCTTTGATCACCTCGTCGGTCTCCAGATTCACAACCCTGACCATCACCCGCTGGGTGTCTTCATGGATCGTGAACCTCAGGCGGCGGTTGATGTACTCGATGGAGTTGTTCAGTGCTTCGACCGCTTCTTGGACCTCCATCTGCTCAGGTTCTTCGCCGTTCTTGGTCTCTTTCCACGGCGGCTCCGGGGCCAGCTCCCGCCCAGCATGGGGACCCATGTCCACACTCTGCACAGCAGGAGACTGTGAGATGAACCCCGTCCTGTTCAGATCCAGCGTTCCTTGTACTTTCATACGCTACCCTCCT
>JAAYMM010000040.1 GCA_012521335.1 Bacillota bacterium
CATGCTAGATCAGCCTCGGGTGCTTACAACTATGGTGCAGGACCATGAGGAAGGCCTGATGGTCCGCGATATTGTCTGCGGCCGTTTGGGGCTAACCCGCGGCCTGCTGCGGCGTATGAAACAAGGGGGCGGCGTTTTCCTCAATGGCCAACGGGACTATCTAACTAGAAGGGTGCGCGCTGGCGATCAGATCCAGATCGTCTTTTTTGATGAAAAGACGGAGCTGGAGCCGCAAGAACTGCCGCTGGACATCGTGTTTGAAGATGAGTATCTGCTGGTTGTGAACAAGGCCGCGGGCATGGCCGTGCATCCTACGGGGACGTACCAGCAGGGAACCCTGGCCAACGCCATCGCCCACTACTGGCAGGTGATTGGGCTGGAAACGAAGGTGCGCCTGGTCCATCGCTTGGACAAGGACACTTCTGGGCTGCTTTTGGTGGCCAAAGAACCGTATACGCTCCACCAGCTCCTCAAGCAGCTGGGCCGCCGGGAGTTGGTCCGGGAGTATCTGGCTGTCGTGCACGGGCGGTTGGAAGAGCTGCAGGGAGTGATCGCGGTGCCCATTGCCAGGGCCGCCGATCACGGGGTCAAGCGCACAGCCGATCCGGCGGGCAAGGAGGCCAAGACTGTGTACCGTGTCCTCAAGCGGACGCAGGGAGCGAGCTTGGTGCGGGCCCGGTTGGAGAGCGGCCGCACCCATCAGATCAGGGTGCATTTCGCCCATCTAGGCCATCCGGTTGTGGGCGATCCCCTCTACAGCCAGGCAGTACCCGAACTGGCCGGCCAGGCGCTGCACTCGTGGCGGCTGGAGTTTGTCCATCCTCGCACAGGACGGCAACACGTGATCACCTGCCCTCTGCCGCAGGAGATGCTGTCCGTCTGGAAAAGGTTTCGGGAAGGAGAAGAGGCATGCAGGTGACGGGGAAGATGGTTCGAAAGGGGGCTAAAGCCGGGCTGGAAGCCACGTGGGAGCTGGCCAAAGTGGTGGTGCCCACGGCCGTGGTGGTGGCTGTCTTTCGCGCCAGCGGGATGCTGGACAGCATCACGGGGTTTTTCGCCCCGTACATGAGCTGGTTTGGCATGTCGGGCGAAGCGGCTCTGGTTCTGTTCAGCGGGTATCTGATCAACCTGTACGCCGCGGTAGGCAGTATCATGGCCTTGACCTTGAGTCTGAAGGATATTACCATCTGCGCGGTGATGCTCACTTTCTGCCATTCGCTGCTGGTAGAACTGCCCATCAGCAAGAAAGCAGGCAGCCCGCTCAGCTACATTTTCTTTGTTCGTCTCGGCTGTTCTCTGCTGGTAGGCTGGATCTTGGGGGTGGTGCTGCCGTGAATGTGCTTTGGGAAGGGTTTCTGCGGGGAATCAGCGGCGTGTTGCAGATTGCGGCCATAGTAATCCCTTTAATGATCGTGCTGGAAATAGCTGAAGGAAACGGCTGGCTGAAAAAGGTCAACCGCTATGTGGCTAAGCCCTTTCGGGGCATTGGGGTAAGCGAGGAAGGGGTCTTTCCCCTGGTGGTGGCCATCGTCTTCGGCATAACTTACGGCTCCGGGCTGATCATCAACCACGTGCGCAGCGGTCAGGTCAGCGCGCACGAGGCTAAGATCATCGGCACTTTTATGGCCATTGCCCACGCCTTGGTTGAAGACACGATTCTGTTCATGGTGGTAGGTGCTCCGCTCTGGCTGCTGCTCCTGCCCAGGCTGGTCTTAGCTTTTCTGGCCTCGTACATCGTGCATAGGCGCGGCTCGGCAGCCCTAGGGCAAGGGAACGACTCCTAACCCTTTTAAGAGCCAGTGATACTGGCCCGGGGTCAGCTCGAACTGCAGGAGCAGCTGGTCGCCCTGGCCTGAAGACACGCGCACCGTGATGCTGAAGGGTTCCAGGGTGATCTGTTCTAGTGCCCAGGCCGTGCTGGTATCCATGGTGAGCAGGAAATCCACCACGTCACTGCGCTTCTGTCTGAGATCAGGGGCGAAGAGCGTCTCCAACCTAGTGAGGTCGCCAGTACGGAGTGCTGTCTGCAGATCTCCCAGGAAGCTGGCGCAGGAGGCCGCGATCTCCGGGGGAACCTCGGGAGCCGCGGGTGTGAGGCGGAAGTAAGTCAGCTGCAGAGCCCCGCCGCCATCCTCCCAGATCATGGCCGCGGTGTAGCGCCCCCCGCGTTCGGTGGAGAGCAGAACGTGATAGGTACCGCCTGGGCTGGAGGGCACCTCTACAATCTGACTGGACACAGTGCCGTAATAGCTGGGGAGGCTGGCCAGATACTGAGCCAGCCCTTTTTCCTGCAGGGCCGGGCTCAGCAGCTCGCTCAACTCCTCCACGTCGCGCAGGTTGAGGGCGCGGGTGAACCTGTTGATCTGGATTTGGATGCGGGCGGAGGTTTCACTCTGCCTGCCACCTGGCAGCTCGTCCTCGTTCTCCCCTCGAGGCTCAACTGCGGGCTCATCGGGCAGGTCAACTCCTCCAACCTCGGCCAGTTCCACCGCGTCAACAACGTCTTCCAAGACGTCCTCCACAACTTCCTCAGCAGTTTCTTCCGGTTGTTCCGCCAGGGGCGGAGCCGTGTTCACAAGAACAATAGCAGGGGGAAGAGCTGTCGGCGGGAGTTCAACCAGCTGGAAGGATCCCTGCACCCGTACCTGCTGCACCTCTTCGGAGATGACTTCCCAGTGTATAGGCAGCTGCAGCGTTACGGGCACTTCCTGAACCGGCACCGAAAACTCAGGGAGCCAAAGGGCATGCGGGTCCAACACCGCCTGCTCCAACCGCTGCTCCACCAGACCCTCGTAGGAGAAGGTGACCTGCTGCGGCCGAACTTCACGTACTGTGAAAACCACGGCAGTACTGTCGGGGTAGCGCTGCACGCTGTACTCTACCAGGTCATCGGCCCAGAACTCGGTGAGGTGGGCAGCGGGGAAGATGAGGAAAGCGAGCGATGCCGCTTCAGGTTCCACAACGACCTCTCCAGAAACACGCAGAAAACCGGTTTCCGGCAGATAAAAGACCTCGACTGCGGCTTCCGCTGTTCCCCAGAGGAGCAAGAGTAAGAGTAAACCCAACAACCCTTTCTTCATCCTACCGCCTCCCAACTGGCTTACCTTGTAGTGTTTAATCTTTGGCATTGAAATCCCTGCCTAGAGTTGGTATAATTAACACTGTGCACAAAGTGTGCTCAATACTCTAGGGAGGTTCTAGGATGCATCCATACATAGAATTTGTCAATCCGCATCTGGGAAAACTGCTCACCGATATCGGTCTGGATAAGCGTTTTCAGCGGGGACAAGGCGCTTACCTCTATGACCATACTGGGGAGAAGTACCTGGACTGCATTGCTGCTTACGGAGCTCTACCTTTCGGCTACAATCCTCCCGAAATCTGGCAGGCCCTGCACGACCTGGAGGCCCGGCAGGAGCCGAGTTTCATCCAGCCTTCGCTGCTGGAAGCTGCTGGGCAGTTGGCAGCCCGCCTGATTCAAGTAGCGCCGGCGGGGATGCAGTACGTAACCTTTGCTAACAGCGGAGCCGAAGCTGTTGAGGCCTCCTTCAAGCTGGCCCGGGCCAGAACTGGCAGGCCTGTGATTCTTTCCACCAAAAACAGCTTTCACGGCAAGACCCTGGGTGCCCTCTCGGCCACCGGGAATGAAGGGTATCAGAAGGCCTTCGGCGCACCTGTGCCCGGCTTCCGCCATATACCCTACGGTGATATCGCCGCCCTAGAGAAGTACCTGGAAGACCATGCCCATGACACCGCAGCCTTCATTGTGGAGCCCATTCAAGGCGAAGGCGGCATAGTGGAGCCTCCAGCGGGTTATCTGCAGCAGGTCCAGGAGCTGTGCGCCGAGTTCGGAGTGCTCACCATCTTTGACGAGATCCAATCTGGCTTAGGACGCACCGGTGCTCTCTTTGCCTGCGCCGAAGAAGGCGTAACTCCCGACATTATGGTGTTGGCTAAAGCTCTGGGGGGCGGTTTGATCCCCATCGGCGCGGTGCTGTGCACTGCCGACGCATACACCGAGGAGTTCGGCCTCAAACACTCCTCCACGTTCGCTGGGAATTCCCTCGGGGCCAGAGCTGGCCTCGCTGTACTGGACCTGTTGACCAGAGACAATGGCGCACTCCTGCACTCTGTGCGCGTCAAGGGAGCTAAGTTGAAAGCCGGTCTGGAGGAAGTGGCCCGGAAATACCCGCAGGTGGTGAAGGCCATCCGCGGGCGCGGGTTCATGCTGGGCATCGAGTTTGTGAACTCCAAAGACCCCTACCCCCACAGCTTGCTTGGGGTCATGGCTGAACAGGAGATGCTCACTCCCATGGTCGCCTCCTATCTCTTGAACGTGGAAAAGGTGCGGGTGGCGCCCACCTTGAACGGAGCTAGCGTCATCCGTATTGAGCCGCCCTTGATTATCGGGGAAGCCGAGATTGAACGGGTAGTGGAGGCGGTGGAACGGGCAGTGCACCTCTTGGCCTGCCGCAATACGGCCGCCTTCTTGGGGCATCTGGTTGGCTACAGCCGTCCCGATCTGGCCAGCTCTGCTCCAGAGCCGGCGGAGGCACACCGCGTGGAGCCCCAGCCAGAAGATGGCCGTTTCGCTTTCCTGGTCCACCCTGTTGATCTGGGCAATTATACCGACTTCGATGCCAGCCTGGCGGCCTTGACCGATGATCAGCTGGAAGATTTAAGCTCGCGCTGGAATGATCTTGTGGAACCCTTCGTGGTCAGCAGCACTCGCATCGTGGATGCCCTTGGCCGCAGTGCCTATGGTGATTTTATCTGCGTGCCCAAAACAGCTGCCCAGCTTCTGGCCATGGATAAACGGGAAGCCATCGAGCAGATCATGGCCGCCGTTGACCTGGCCGCCCGGCGAGGAGCGGAGATCGTGGGGCTGGGCGCCTACACTTCGGTAGTCACCATGGGAGGCAGGCAGCTGCTGCCGTACACCCCGGTGGCTCTGACTACAGGCAACAGCTACACAGTTGTTTCGGGCGTAGAGGCTGCGGTCACCGCCGCTGAGGAAGTGGGCATGACGCTCAGCTGTGTAACGGGGGCGGTGGTGGGAGCCGGTGGAGCTATTGGCAAGGCCCTCTCACTCCTCCTGGCCGAGCAGGTGCAGCGTCTGATACTGGTGGGCAATCCCGCCCGCCCGGACAAAAGTGAATACCGCATGCTCAAAGTGGCCGTGGAGATCATCAAGCACCTGCGCGACCTGCACCAAGCCGGGCGCCGTTTTGCCCCGGGCAGCCTGGGCCACTTCGCTGCTCAGCTCAGCGACGTGCCATCTGACGACGCATCTTTGGGCGTGTGGGTTGAGTATGTGCGCAGCGTGCTCGCTTCCGATGCACCGTTAACCATCACCGTGGACAGCCGGGCATACCTGCCCCATGCCGATCTGATCATGGTCGCGACCAGCAGTTTGGATACCCTGATCACCCCGGAGGTGCTCAAACAGGGGGCGGTGGTGTGCGATATGTCCAGACCGGGGAATGTGAGTGAACGGGTGCTGCAGGAGCGTCCCGATGTACTGGTGATTGACGGCGGGGTGATCGCTCTGCCTAACAGCCCCGATTTGGGCTGGAACTTCGGCTTTGAAAAGGGCACAGCCTTCGCCTGCATGTCTGAGACCATGATGCTGGCGTTGGAAAGACGCTATGAGCACACCAGCATTGGAGCGGACCTAAGCCTGGAGCACCTGGAACTGATGCGCAGTTTGGCGGCCAAACTAGGTTTTTCTCTGGCCGGATTCCGGGCTTTCGATCGGCCGTTGGATCCGCAAGTTTGGGAACGCGTGCGCTCCTTGCGGAAGGAAGCGACAGCCTGAGGGGAATGGAGTATAATAGAAGCCGGGAGCCAGCCCGGCTTTTTGCCGTGAACAGGAATTCAACTAGGCCTCGAGAAGAACTACAAGATAGTATGGATGGGAGTGATCAGCGTGGAGAAGCTGGCGATCCACGGGGGTACGCCTGTGCGGACCAAACCGTGGGTGTCCAAATATATGGGGAGCGAAGAGTTGGGCGCCGAAGAAAAGGCGCGGGTGCTTAACGTTCTGGAGAAAAAGCGCATTTTCCGCTACCTGCCAGACGGGCTGGAAACATCTGAAGCCAGTGCTCTGGAAGAGGAGTATAAAAGCTTTTTGGGTACCAAATATGCCTTGGCCGTCAACTCGGGTACTTCTGCCTTAATCTGCGCCTTGGTGGCCGCTGGGGTAGGTCCGGGTCACGAGGTGATCATCCCAGCTTACACTTGGGTGGCCACGGCGGCGGCGGTAGCCATCGTGGGCGCAGTACCCGTCCTAGCGGAGGTCGACTCCAGTTTGACCTTGGATCCTCAGGATTTCGCTGCCAAAATCACGCCCCGTACCAAAGCCGTGATTGCTGTGCACATGCGGGGGATCTCGGCAGCCATGGATGAAATTCTGGCCGCGGCCCGTCAACACAACATCATGGTAATCGAGGATGTGGCCCAGGCCAACGGAGGAACGTACCAGGGGCGCCTGCTTGGATCCCTTGGGCATGTGGGCTGCTTCAGCCTGCAGCAGTCCAAAGTGATTGCCGCGGGGGAAGGAGGAATGCTGGTTACCGATTCCGAAGAGTTGTGGCAGCGGGCGGTATTATATCACGATGGGGCAGGCTATCAGTTCCGTTTTGTTGAGCGGAAAATTCCTGCCTTTCCCGGCCAGAACTACCGCTTAACGGAACTACAGGCTGCACTGTCCCTGGGTCAGCTGGAAAAAATGCCGGCTATTCTGCGCGTGACACGCGCCAATAAGCGCAAGCTGGTGGAGCGCCTGCGCCGGCAGCCGAAGATCGAGCTTTCCCCTGTCTTTGGGAGTGAGCGGGATTTAGGCGTCAGTTTGATCTTCTACGTGGAGAACGAAGCCAAGGCGCGCCAGACGGCCCAGGCGCTCACCGCGGAGGGGATACCTGCCTTCCAAGTTTACGACAATCAGGCCAACGACCAGCATATTTACATCAACTGGGAGTTCCTCCTGAACAAGCGCGACCCCTGGGGCGGGCACTTCCCCTGGAGTCTGGCGGAAGGGAGCACTGTGGAGTATTCAGCGGACACCTGTCCGCAGACCCTGGAGCTTCTGGGCCGGGCGGTGCAGGTTCATCTCAATCATCTTGTGACCGACGAAGACCTGCAGGATATCGAGGCGGCTGTGAACAAGGTTGCCTACCACCTGCTGTAGTGGGGAGGGAGCGTGGGTGGAACACGCGTTTACCAAGTATCACGGATTGGGTAACGACTTCATTTTTTTGGAGGACTTGGAAGGAAATCTGCTGCCCCAGGGCGAACAGCTTGCAAGATTGCTCTGTGACCGGCACTTTGGCATTGGGGCAGACGGCCTGGTTCTCATAATCCGCGGCGAGGACCGGTTTACCATGCGCATTTTCAATGCCGATGGTTCCGAGGCGGAAATGTGCGGCAATGCGGTGCGCTGTATGGCGGACTACCTGCTGCGCCAAGGCCTGGCAGAAGGCCCTGTGCTTCAGATCAGCACTTTGGCTGGGGTGAAAGTAATTCAGGCTGCAGACGGCCTGTACAGGGTGGATATGGGCGAGCCCGACTTCTCTTCGCACGGAGGAGGGCCGCTGCGCCTGACCGCCTCTGGGCAGGAGTGGCTGTGCCACCCCGTATCCATGGGCAATCCCCACGCGGTAGTTTTTGTTGATGAAGTGGACGCGGTGAACCTGGCCATGTGGGGGCCCACCTTGGAGAACCATCCGGTATGGCCCCAGAAGGCAAACATTGAGTTTGTGCAGGTGCTGAGCAGGAACAGAATCAAGGTACGGGTCTGGGAGAGGGGAGCTGGCCCCACATTGGCCTGCGGTACAGGGGCGTGCGCAGCCGCGGTCACATCTACCCGCCTGGGTTTGACTGAGAGCCCGGTGCAGGTAGAGCTCCCAGGAGGGGGGCTCACCATCGAGTGGAAGATGGGCAGTCACGTCTTTATGTCCGGACCTGCCACGCGGGTTTTTTCCGGTACAGTAGATTTAGAAGCATTAAGAAGCGGGAGATGATGAGTGTGATCGTAATAGCACATCGGGGTTATTCGGCCAAGGCACCCGAGAATACTATGGCCGCCTTTGAACTGGCTCTAGAGGCCGGAGCGGATGGGATTGAACTGGATGTCCATCTTACCAAAGACGGCGAAGTTGTGGTCCTGCATGATGAGACCGTGAACCGTACCACCAGCGGTAAAGGCTCCGTTCGGGAGTATAACTTGGCGGAGTTGAAAGAATTGGATGCCGGTTCATGGTTTGCACCTGAGTATGCTGGAGAGAAGGTGCCCACCCTCCGGCAGGTGCTGGACCTCTTGAAGGGCAGAGATGTCCTGCTCAACATCGAGACCAAAACCGCCCTCGGCTTTGAACAGCTCAACGAACGGCTGGTACCGCTGTTGGACAAGTATGATCGCTGGGAGCGGACCATCATCTCATCGTTCAACCACTACTCGCTGGCCCACCTGATCAGCCTGAAGCGAGAGGCCCGTACAGCGATCTTGTACATGTCCGCCTTGGTCAATCCTTGGGTCTATGCCAAAAGCATCGGGGCTACAGTGCTCCATCCCTATCATCACACTGTGGTTCCAGAGATCGTCACCGCTTCTCACCAGAACGGCATGATGGTTAATGTGTGGACAGTGGATCAAGAACCGGATATTGAGCGCATGAAGCAGTGCCGGGTGGATGGGATCATCACCAACCAGGTTGAACGCGTGAAGAGCCTGCTCTGAAAAGGGACTGGTCACCGCAGAAAAAAGAGCTGCCTGCCGCAGTGTGCAGAGCAGCTCTTTCGTTTTCAAGATTAGACCACGCCTTCCAGATCCGCTTCGGCAACCGCCAGGACCAGGTCCACACAGGCTTGGACATCCCTAAGGTCCACCATTTCAGACGGGGAGTGGACATAGCGGGTGGGGATGGAGATGGTCCCTGAGGGAACACCTTCTTTGGTCAGATGAATGGCCCCCGCATCCGTGCCGCCCCATTCCAGCACTTCCATCTGGTATGGGATGTTCTTAGCCTCGCACAGCCCCACCAAAAGGTCTTTGACGCGGGGATGGGCGATGTGGGATGCGTCCTTGACCTTGATCGCGGCTCCCTGGCCTAGGGATACGGCCATGCGCTTAGCCTCGGGCGTATCCCCGGTGAGGGTTACATCCAGGGCCAGGCCCAGATCCGGATCTAGGCCATAGGCGGCGGTGCGTGCTCCGCGCAGGCCCACTTCCTCTTGGGTGGTGAAGACACAGTAGAGGGTGTTTCTTGGCCGGTCCAGTTTCCGCAGGGCTTCCACCAGTACGGCGCAGCCGATGCGGTCATCCATGCTTTTGGCAATTAAGCGGTCGCCCAGATCGGTAAACTCGCGATGGAATACGCCGAACTGGCCCACCTGAACCTTCTGCACAGCTTCCTCTCGGCTGGCAGCACCGATATCGATGAACAGTTTGTCCAGCGTGAGCTCTTTCCACTCGGCCTTTCCTTCCTGGTAGACCACGCCGATGGTGCCATTGGCAAAACGGACGCGATTGCCCACCAGGGTACTGATGCCTACGCCTCCGATGGGGGCAAAGCGCAGGAAACCATGGTCGTCGATATACGTGATCACAACACCGATCTCGTCGGTGTGGGCGGCGAACATGATCCTTTTCCCTTCGGCAGAGCCATGCTTGACGGCGACGAGGTTGCCTAGAACGTCGGTGCGCAGTTCATCAACATGATCCTTGATCAGATCCTTGATAAGTCCCGTCACTTCCGTTTCATAGCCAGAGGGCCCGCAGGCCTCGGTCAACTGTCTGATGATCGCTTTCAACTCAATCCCGCCCTTTCTTCAAGCCGTGCTAGATAGTGTCTAACGAGCTGGTATGCTCCCTCAAAATCATCTTTGCACATGATGGCAGCTGGTGAGTGGATGTAGCGGCAGGGCACGGAGATCACCGCCACTTTTACCCCGGCCTTGGAAAGCTGAATCTGACCGGCATCCGTGCCGCCTGCAGTGCTCCGGCGCACCTGCACCGGGATGCCCTTTTCCGCGGCCAAGGCCAACAGCTCCTGCACCAGCTGAGGATGGGGTATTACTGAGCGGTCCATCACCGTTATGGCTGGTCCCTGCCCCAATGCGGTAGCCTGTTTATGTTCATCTGTCCCCGGTACATCGGAGGCAGTGGTACCTTCCAATACGAGGGCTATATCGGGCTCAATCTGATAGGCAGCCACTCCTGCACCCCGCAGGCCCACCTCTTCCTGCACCGTAAAGGCGGCGATCAGGGGGAAGGAGACTTTTTCCTGGAGCAGGCGGATGGCCAGGGCGCAGCCCACACGATCATCCAGGGCTTTGGCCTTCACTTTGTTGGCCCCCAGCTCCTCGTAGGCGGTGGTGAAATAGGCGATCTCGCCCAGCTTGACCAGTTTTTCCGCCTCTTCTTTGCTCTTAGCTCCGATATCAATCACCATCTCCTGCACCGTAAAGGCCTTTTCCCGTTCCTCTGGCCTCTGCAGGTGGATGGGTTTACTGCCGATGACGCCCAGGGTTTTCTTGCTGCCAACCACTACGGATTTGGCCACCAAAACCCGGGGATCTACACCACCGATGGGGCGGAACTTGAGATAGCCGTCTTTGTCGATGCCCACGATCATCAAGGCCACTTCATCCATGTGGGCAGCGATCATCACCTTCGGGCCTGGCGCATCAGGGTTCTTGATCGCCAACAGGTTGCCCAGAGCATCGGTCTTCACCACGTGGGCATGGGGCTCAACTTCGCTGCGGATTAGGTCGCGCACTTCACGTTCCTGGCCGGGCGCGCCGTTGGCTTGGGTTAAACGGGCTAGAAGCATGTCAATCCCTCCACAAATTCATGATCGAGGCCCGCGATGAACATGGCCATCAAGCGCCCAGTGCGCTGGATATCCTGGTAGTCGAGGGTTTCCACGGGGGTGTGCATGTAGCGCAGGGGGATGGACAGCAGTATGGTGGCTACACCAGCCCTGGCCACCTGAATGGCGTAGGCATCTGTTCCTCCTGGATAGGGGGAAGGATCTAGGGAATAGCTGATGTTCCACTCCTTAGCCGTCTCCACCATCCTGGCGTGCAGCTTGGGATGCACATGGGGCCCGATGGCGATGCCCGGCCCGTGCGACACTTTAATCGTGTCTGTCTCCGGCAGGCCGGGGGAATCTCCAAAGCCCACGTCAATGGCAATACCGATATCGGGGATGATTCCATAGGTGCTGGTAATGGCACCCCTTAAGCCCACCTCTTCCTGCACGGTGGCCACTCCGTATACGTCTGCCTGGTGGGTGATGGTGGAGAGCGTCTTGAAGCACTCCAAGATGGCGGCTACACCCGCCCGATCATCAAAGGCCTTGCCCGCCAGGAGCGAGCCCTGCAGGTCCACAACGCTGCGTTTGATGGTAACCAGGTCGCCCACCCGCACAGATCGTTCTGCTTCTTCGGCGCTGTCGAAACCGGCATCGATGAACAGATCCTCCATCTTCACCGCTTTACTCTGCTCGCCCGGAGCCTGGATGTGGGGAGGCTTCGCGCCGATGATGCCCGGGAGAGCTCCCTGCCTGCCGTGCACCACCACTTCCTGGGCCAGCAGCACCCGCTGGTCAAAACCGCCAATGGTGCTGAAGCGCAGGAACCCTTCTTTTTCGATTTTCGTGATGACCAAGCCGATTTCGTCCATGTGGGCGGCTAGCATAACCTTGGGCCTGGGCTCGGGCCCTTGGCCTTTTTTGAGCATGATCAGGTTGCCCAGTTTATCAGTGCGCACTTCGTCGGCCCAAGGGCAGCTCTGCTGGATCAGCTTCGCCAGCTCAAGCTCGTATCCTGATATCCCCGAGGCCTCGCTCAAAGTGCGGAAGACTTGCTTGACATCCACCTATTTCCCTCCTATCCTCACTGGTATTACTGTATTATTTCTGGTCTCTAAAGGAAAAACCTGCAGCACCGAGAATTAATCTAGAATAAGTGGAGAGGGGCAAAGGATGATCAATTCTGGGGTTTACGTGCTTTGGCTGTATCTGCCGCAGGAGGAGCGCCTGCGCGTGGGAAAACTGGGCGTCTTTTCCTTTCCGCCAGGTGTGTATGCCTATGCTGGCAGCGCCCAGCGCAACTTGAGGCAGCGCTTGGACCGGCACCGCCGTCTGGAGAAACGCCTGCATTGGCATATCGACTTTTTCCGCGCGCGGGCTCAGTTTTTGGGCGCAGCCGTGTTTCCCGGCCAGCCCAAAGAAGGTGAATGCAGGTGCGCCCGGCAGCTCAGCCGGTTTACTGGGGCTTACATTCCAGCACCGGGCCTGGGAGCATCGGATTGCTCCTGCGCTGGGCACTTGGTGTATCTGCCCGGCCTTGAGCCCAACTCAATAGCGCTTGGCCACGCGGTTCATGATATTGAGCTGGGTACGGCAGAGGCGCTCACATTCTTCGATGCTGGAGATTAGGTCCAGGTTCTTTTTGGGATGCAGCTGCTGGATGCTTTCATCGCACAGCGCCTGCAGCTCAGCGAGGCGTTCCGTTATTCTCCAGATGATGTCACTAGGGGACATGGCCGACATCCTTTCTACGTAGTGTGGCGTCACAATTATATCACAGAACTGGGAGGGTTTCGCTTGCTTTCCGAACGGGTAGTCACTGATGTGCTGCTGGCCGCTCTATCAACTGGCGGCGATTTTGCTGAGATTTTCATGGAAGACACTTACAACACCCACATCCGCATGCTGGACGGCGCGGTGGATGAAGCGGTGAGCGGACGGGATTTCGGAGTGGGCATCCGCATTTTTCAAGGCCTTAAATCTGTGTATGCCTACACCAATGATGTGAGCCGCGATGGTTTGGTGAAGACGGCTCGGGAGGCAGCCGCCGCCCTCTCTGGCGTTCCCGAAGGCCGGACAGTTGTTCTGGCCCGCATGGCCGTGGAGAAGCTTAACCACGTGCGCCTTGATCCCAGGCAGGTGGGGCATAAAGATAAGGTCGCTGTGATGAAGCGGGCGCACCTGGCCGCGGCAGGCTACCACGAGCAGATCTCCCAGGTGGCCATCAACTATCTCGATGTTGACCAGAATGTGTTCATTGCCAACTCGGAGGGGCTGTTGGTGGAGGACCGCAGGGTGCGGACGCGCCTGAGCATCAATGCCGTAGCCAGCAAAGGCAACGAAAAGCAGTCCGCCTTCCGGGGCCCCGGCCGGCATATGGGGTTTGAGCTGTTCGAGAAGATTGATGTGGAAGAAATCGCCAGGGACGCTGCCCGCAGCGCAGTAACCATGGTTAATGCTGATTACGCCCCCGGTGGGAAGTACCCCGTCATCATTGATAACGCGTTTGGCGGCGTGATCTTCCACGAAGCCTGTGGCCACAGCCTGGAAGCCACCAGTGTAGCCAAAGGCGTCTCCGAGTTCAGTGGAAAGCTGGGCCAGAGAATAGCCAGTGAGCTTGTGACGGCAGTAGATGACGGTACGATTCCCAATGCCTGGGGTTCGCAGAACATCGACGATGAAGGCACCAAGACCCGGCGCAATGTACTCATTGAAAAGGGCATCCTCAAGGGGTACATGATCGACCGGCTCAACGGCCGGCGCATGGGCATGGAGCCTACGGGCAGCGCAAGGCGTCAGTCTTATAAGTTCGCTCCTACGTCCCGCATGACCAATACCTTTATCTGCGCCGGTGAATCTACTCGGGAAGAGATCATCGCCAATACCGAATACGCTCTCTACGCTAAACAGATGGGCGGCGGATCGGTGAACCCGGCAACCGGAGAGTTCAACTTCGCCGTGGCCGAGGGCTACATGGTGCGCAACGGCAAGATTGCCGAACCCGTGCGGGGTGCCACTTTGATCGGCCGGGGTTCGGAGATTCTGCAGAAGATCGATATGGTTGCGGACAACCTGGCCACTGGCCAAGGTATGTGCGGATCAGTAAGCGGCAGCATTCCAGCGGATGTGGGGCAGCCCGCTATTAGGGTAGCGGAAATAACGGTAGGCGGACGGAAGGGGGCCAACTAACTGATGGAATTTCGTGAGTTCAAAGAACGGATCTTTGCTGCAGGGCAGGCTGCCGGCTTGGAAGAAATGGAAGTGTATGCCACTCGGTCGAAGCGCTCTACAGTGCGGGTGTTTGAAGGCGACGTTGACGATTACCAGGTCAGCTTGGAGCAGGGTGTCGGCCTGAAGGCTAAGTTCCAGGGCAGGGTCGGCTATGCCTACGTGGAAGCGCTAGATGAGGATGCGGTGGAGTATCTGGTGGCCGGGGCTAAAGCCAACGCCCAGATCAACGAATCCCAGGACGTAGTGGAGTTTTTCCCCGGGGGTGCGGAGTACCCTCAGGTGGTGTGCTATAATGAAAGCCTGAGCCGCGTTGCTCCAGAAGAAAGGGTTGCTTTCTGCCTGGAGCTTGAGAAAGCGGCCTTGGCTGCCGACGGGCGAGTGTTTAAGGTTCCCCATGCCATTACGGGCTACGAAGAGGGAGAGGTGTACATTGCCAACACCAAGGGCCTGGAGCAGAGCTTCAGTGCCAACGGGGCATACAGCTATGTGGGAGCTCTAGCCCAGCAGAACGGGCAGGTCAAATCGGGCGGCAAGTTCCTGGTGGAGCGGGATTGGTCCAAATTCAATGCCGCCGAGCTGGCCCGGGAGGCTGTGGAGGAAGCTGTATCGCTCTTGGGAGCTTCCAGCGTGCCTTCTGGTAATTACCGCATCCTGCTGCGCCGGGATGTGGCGCGGGATCTTCTGGCGACGTTCGTGCCTGTGTTTTCGGCAGAATCGGTGCAGAAAGGGCTGTCTCTGCTCCAAGGCAAGCTGGGCCAGGTGATCGCCAGCCCCCTGGTGACGCTGGTAGACGATCCCCTGATGGAAGGCGGAGCTGCTTCAGCGCCCTTTGATGGGGAAGGGGTCCCCTCCCGCCGGAAGCAGGTGATTGAGGCTGGCCGGCTGACCACTTATCTGCACAATCTGAAGACGGCCCGCAAAGATGGAGTGGAGTCCACAGGCAACGCCTCGCGCCCTTCCTTTAAGGCGCCCGTGGGCATTGCTCCCACCAACTTTTTCATCGAACCGGGGCAGGCGGCCTATGAAGAACTGATTCATACTTTGGGTGACGGCTTGATCATCATTGATGTACAGGGGACCCACTCGGGGGCCAATCCCGTTTCTGGTGATTTCTCCCTAGGTGCCTACGGTTACTTGGTGCAGGGCGGCCAGATCGTCGGCCCGGTGGAGCAGATCACTATCGCAGGGAACTTCTTCCAATTGCTGACCAGCGTGGAGGCCATCGGGTCTGACCTGGAGTTCGGCAGCCCGGGGGTCCGGGGGAATGTGGGTTGTCCTTCGCTGATCATCAGTAGTCTGGCCGTTGCAGGTGTTTAGGAGGAGTAGATGATGAAGCTGAACGCGAAGACTGCGGCCAATTTGGGGCTGCTCACTGCGGTGTCCATCGTACTGACCCGCGTCTTCGGCGTTATGGTTCCCATCGCGGGCGTTGGGGCCCTGCGCTTGAGTTTTGGCGAGATCCCCATTATGCTGGCAGGCGTGCTCTTCGGCCCCGCTGCGGGGGCCCTCACAGGAGTGGCCGCGGATCTCATCGGTTATATGATCAACTCCCACGGGGGGCCCTATTTCCCCGGATTTACCTTCACTGCGGCTCTCGTGGGGCTGATTCCCGCCATGCTGCTGCACAGGAAGCGGGAGAACCTCATTGCTGTTCAGGTGGCCGGGGCTGTTTTGGTCACGGATCTGCTCACAGGCGTACTGTTGAACACTCTTTGGGTGTCCATTATGTACGGCCAGGGGTTCTTTGTGCTGCTGCCCATGCGAGTGCTGGCCCGTTTGGTGACCCTGCCTGTGTACACGGTGGTGGTGTTCTGGGCTAACCGCGCGTACCAGGTGCATCTGAGCAGCAGCACCACCTAGGGCACTGTCTGCGAATCTCGTACGGCTCTGACGCTGGGCTGAGTTGCAGGTGGGATTGGTTTATGCTATTATATATCTCGCAAATCCTATCAATGGAGTGTGAAGTCTCGCATGGAGATAGACCCGCCTAAACGGTGGAAGCTGTTTATGGCAGAGATGATTTACAGACTGCCCCAAGAGTCGCGCAAGAAGATTAAGAAGCTGCTCAAACTGGGCGATGATTATAGAAGCAAAGGGGAGGACGATCTGGCCGAGCACTGCTACTACCTGTCCAGGAAACTGGCGGAGGAAGCCCGTGCTGTGCACCTGTTGAAAAAAATCGAGCAGCGAGTGAGATAAATATCTGCCTGACCCCCTCGGGTCTGCTTGATCTGCAGTCCCAAGTAGGTTAGAATGAAATTATGAAATATTTCACAAGGGGGTCGGGTGATGGAGCGGATCAGGCAATGCGCTCAGCACTTTCACGTGCTGGCGGACCCCATTCGACTGCAGATACTCCTCTTGCTTCGAGAGCAAGAAATGTGCGTCGGACACTTAGCTGAGGTGCTCGGGGTAAATCAACCTACAGTCTCTTATCACTTGAAACGGCTGCATAGGGCGGGCTTGGTGGAACGGCGCGCCGAAAACACCTGGAACTACTATTCCCTGAGCACTGATCTGCGCAGTTGGATCAACCACGAGATCGACTACCTGTTTGAGGTAGAGCCTAAGCCCTAAGCAAGGGGGTTACCGGTGAAAGATTTGAAAAGGATAACGGGGGCGCCTTCGCTGTGGCGAGCGGTGCTCATGATCTGGCGGGCTGGCCTGGAAGCTGTCCAGCAGGGCGAACAGGCGGCCGATCTGAAAGCCCGGGTGGCCAGGTTGGAGGGGGAGCTGTTGGAGCTCTCCAGACTGGTGCACGACTACGAAACGAAGCTGCACAATCACGTTCGGGACAACAAAGAGCTGACCCAGGCGAAAAAGGAGCTGGAGTGGGGTTACCATGCTCTACTCTTGGAAAATAACATGCTCCGGGAAGAGGTCTTCAGGCTGAAGGGCAAGCCGCTGGCTTAAGTGCGGGGGAGTCGAAGGAGTTCGGACTCCTTCTTCTTTGTAGCAGAGGCGCGGTTTCATTCTTGAGGAAAAGGGGTTGCTGGATGGAGGCAAGAAGGCTGGTTCTGACTGCACTCTTGGTGGGACTGGTGGCAGTGGTGACCATGACGGTGAGTGTCCCGCTCCCTGGCGTGAAGGGCTATGTGAACATCGGCGATACGGTGGTACTACTCTCGGGCCTTATATTCGGCCCGCTCACCGGCGCGGCGGCTGGGGGATTTGGTTCGGCGCTGGCCGACATGCTGTTGGGCTATGCCTACTGGGCCCCATGGACACTGATCATTAAGGGCGCAGAGGGTCTGCTCGCTGGCTGGCTGGCTCTCCGCTGGCACAGGGCAGCAGCAGCCGGCACGGCAGCGGGAGTAATGGTCGTGGGTTACTTCCTGGCCGGCAGCCTGCTCTACGGACTGGGCCCGGCACTGGCTTCGCTGCCGGGAGACCTGCTCCAAGGCGCGGTAAGTGCAGCGCTCTGTTTGATCGCGGCTGCCCCGCTGCAGAAATACCTGGCATCCTAGGGGGCTGAACAGGCACACTTCTCCCTTGCAGGTCATAAGATATAAGGCTTGAGCGTTGGGAGAAAGGGGGCACCTGTTTTGCTTGCCTCGTTGGTGAGTGCACTCGGCTCTCTGTTCGCCGAAGGACTAGGGTTCTTAACCGGATTGATTACCAGTGGAAGCGCCTTTCCCAAGCCGCTCCGCCCGGAGGAAGAAAAGGAGCTGCTCATCAGAAAAGAACAAGGAGACGAAGGTGCCCGCAACATCCTTATTGAGCGGAACCTTCGTCTCGTTGCGCATGTGGTCAAGAAGTTCGACAACACAGGTGAGGATACAGAAGACCTCATTTCCATCGGCGTGATCGGCTTGATCAAGGCCATCAACACCTTTGACCCAGCCAAGAACACCCGTCTTGCTACTTATGCCGCCAGGTGCATTGAAAATGAGAATTCAATGTCAAACGGTTACCCTCAACTCGCCATCTGCCGGCACTGTATGGATCTGATCGAAAATCCAGACCTCGCAGGCGGTTCCTCCCGTCTGACTGATCACCACTTCTCTGGTGGTTACTTCCACCTTTAGTCTGTGACCCCTAAAAAGCAGCCGGAAGGAAAAACCCTGCCACTGCCGGGGCAAGAAAGGCCGCAGGCTCAGGTGCTCGTTTTCTACGCGCAGCCCGGCGAAGCCGTACACAATAGCCATCCACGTACCGGCCATGCTGGTAATGTGCAGTCCATCATCGGTATCCTTATTGTAGTTGTCCAAATCCAGGCGCGCGGTGCGCAGGTAAAGTTCATACGCCTTGTCGTGGTATCCGATCTCGGCCGCGATTATGGCATGGACACAGGGCGACAGCGACGATTCATGAACCGTCATGGGTTCATAGAAATCGAAGTTGCGCTTTTTTGTTTCCAGATCGTAGAGGTGGCCCAGGAAGAAGAGGCCCTGCAGCACATCGGCCTGCTTGATGAAACAGGAGCGGAGAATGCGGTCCCAGGACCAGTTCTGGTTCAGGGGCAGATCTTCTGGCGCGAGCTGGTCGACGGTGAGCAGCTCCTTATCCATGAACCCATCCTGCTGCTCAAAGACGCCCAGTTCTTCCACCCAGGGGTAATACATCCTGGCCGAGATATCGGCCCAGTGCTCCAGTTCCGAGGGGCTGAGGCCCAGCTTGGCAGTGAGCTCTTGGTAGGCTTCCTTATTGGTGCTGCGCAGCCCTTCCAGGACTTCTCGGGTATAGTCCAGGCACCACACCGCGATGCGGTTGGTGTACCAGTTATTGTTCACGTTGTTTTCGTATTCGTTCGGTCCCGTCACGCCCAGAATCATGTATACGCCCTTTCTGGGCTGGAAAGTCACCCTGCTGGCCCAGAAGCGGCAGATCTCCACTAACACCTCCAGGCCGTAGTCCACCAGGTACTGGCTATCGCCTGTGTAGCGTACATAGTTGAAGATAGCGTATGCGATGGCTCCATTGCGGTGAATCTCCTCAAAGGTGATTTCCCATTCGTTGTGGCACTCTTCTCCGTTCATGGTGACCATGGGGTAGAGGGCTCCTTGGAGTCCCAGTTTGCGCGCGTTTTCCTTGGCCTTCTCCAGGTGGTGGTAGCGGTAGAGCAGCAGATTGCGCGCGATCTCCGGTTCCCTGGTCCCCAGGTAGAAGGGCAGGCAGTAGGCTTCCGTATCCCAGTAGGTACTGCCTCCATATTTCTCCCCGGTAAACCCCTTGGGGCCTATGTTCAAGCGAGGATCTTCACCTGTGTAGGTCTGGTGCAGGTGGAAGATGTTGAAGCGGATGCCCTGCTGTGCCAGGGGATCACCGGCGATCACGATGTCGCTTTCCTGCCAGGTCTTCTCCCAAGCCCTGGCGTGCCTGGCCAACAGTTCGTCATAACTGTAGGCAGCGTATTTGCGCACCAACTCCACGGCGCGGGCGCTCACCGTTTCATCTGGGTGGTCCCGGTTGGTGGTGACAGCCACTAGCTTTTCCAGGGTGATGGTCTGCCCGGCGGTAAGCACCAGCTCCACTTCTGCCGCAGCATATCTGGAACGCGCCGTATACCGGGGCTGCAGGCCGTGAGCATCCCTGGCATCCACCACCACTCGGAAAGCGCTGGCCGCGGCCACCAGGAAGCAGGATTTCTTGGTCTGCATGGTGACCAGTTGATAGTCGGCTGTACTTGCTTCCTCCACCCGCAGCCAGAAGTCTTCGCCGTAGTTGGCATCTTCGTTGACAACGTTCCCGTCCAGGTAGGGGGTGAGGCTTATTACCGCTCCTTGGCCTGTGGGGTCGCTGTCCAGGGTGATGCTGTAGCTGATACAGGCCAGCTCGCGGCGGTCTTTACTCACGAAACGCCTGGCCGTGATGGAAAACAAGCGCCCAGCCTCATCGGCCACCTGATAGGAGCGGACCAACTCTCCCCGGCGCATATCCAACACACGCTGGAAGCGGAGGGGAGGCCAGAGGTTCAGGTCCAGAATCCTGCCGGCCAGCTTGACATCGATACCGATGAAGTTCACGGCGTTCAAAACCTTGGCAAAGTACTCCGGATAGCCCACTTTCCACCAGCCCACCACGGTGCGGTCGGGGTAGTAAACGCCGGCAATGTAGGTTCCCTGCAGGCGGTCGCCGGAGTACATTTCCTCGAAGTTTCCGCGCAGGCCCATGTACCCGTTGCCCAGGCTGGTGATGCTTTCCATGAACCTGTTGCGGTCAGGATGGAAGCCCTCTTCGACGATACGCCATTCATCAGTTCCCAAAAATACTCTCAGAACGATCACTCCCCGCGCTGGCTTTAGCTTATTCTAACCTAATTTTCACACCTTGGCAATCGTTTGCACAGCGGGTTGGGGAAAAAACCAGGGTTACAGGTTGATCGGGCCGGGAACGCGTGTATCCAAGACGCGCAGCAGCTGCTCCAGATCGAAGGAAGCAAAACCAGGAATGACGTGGTGGGCATGCCGCAGTAGATTAGCATCTCCCACGCCGATCACTTTCATCCCTGCCTGCAGCGCGGCCTCGATTCCGGCTTGGGCATCCTAACACACTACGCAGGTCTGGGGCGGGATATCCAGGACCTTGGCTCCTAAAACGAACACTTCTGGATCTGGTTTGGCTTTGGAAACCAGGTTACCGTCCACGATGACGTCGAAAAACGGCGTGATCTCCAGACGGTCCAGGATGGTGCGCGCATTCTTGCTCGCGGAACCGAGGGCAATCTTCACGTTGTGCTCCTTCAGTTCCCGGAGAAAGGCCAGCACGCCCGGAAGGATCTCAGTCTTGTCCATGTTCAGTATGTACTCCACGTACCAGGTGTTCTTTTTGTCTGCTAGCAGTGCCTTTTCTTCCTCGCTCTTTTCGAGACCGCCCACTTCCAGGAGGATTTCCAGCGAACGCATACGGCTGACGCCTTTGAGCCGCTCGTTGTCTTTTTCTGAGAAGTGGAAACCCAGCTCTTCGGCCAGGCGTTTCCAGGCGAGGTAGTGGTACTTGGCGGTATCCACGATCACTCCGTCTAAGTCGAAAATGGCTAGCTGTAAAGTATCCATGCTCAACCTCCTTACCGCCCTACATTATATCATCGGTGCCGCAGTTGGAACATAGAGATTTACCGGGAGGTGAGGGGGCTGATCGCCATCTATGCCCGTGTGAGCACAGAAGAGCAGGCCAAGCAGGGTTTCAGCATTGCCGCACAGATCCGGGAGTGTACCAGGCTGGCGGGGGACGCACAAACCCGTGTTTTCGCCGATGAGGGGGTTTCCGGCGAGACGCTGCAGCGGCCTGCCCTGCAGGAACTGATGCGCAGCATCGAGGCGGGGGAGATTGAGGAGGTGATTTGCCTGGATCCAGATCGCTTGTCGCGCAAGCTCCTCCATCAGCTGCTGCTGACTGAGGAATGGGACCGCCGCGGCGTGCGCCTTTCCTTTGTCAATGGCAGTTATGCCAAAACTCCTGAAGGAAATCTCTTTTATGCTCTGCGCGGCGCTATTTCCGAGTTTGAAAAGGCTAAGATTAACGAGCGCATGTGCCGAGGCAGGAGAGAAAAGGCCAGACAGGGCAGGGTGCTGCGGGATTTTCAGATCTACGGCTACGACTTCGAACCCCGCACTGAGCAGCTGATCGTCAATGAACGGGAGGCCGCTGTGGTCAGGCAGATCTATGCCTGGTTTCTCCAACCTCCGCCGGGGATCAAGGGTCTGGCCGGCATTGCCCGGGCCTTAACCCAAGCCCAGGTGCCCACCAAAAGGGGGGCCGCCCGGTGGCACCGGCAGGTGGTGCGGCAGATCCTTCGCAATCGCACTTATATCGGGGAGTTCTATCAGAACAAATGGGATACCACAACGGGAAGAGTCCGCCTCAGGCCCCGGGAAGAGTGGATTCTCATCCCCTGCCCGGCAATAATCTCTCCAGAACTGTTCGCCGAGGTGCAGCGCCGATTGTCAGTGAACTCGAGATCTTGATGCACCTGCGCACCACCAGGCGGGTCCGCCAGGAAATCAAGCTATATGACCCCATTGGGGCAGATCGGGAAGGGAACGAAATCAGCCTCATGGATATACTCAGTTCAGACCAGGATGAGGTGCTGGACACTGTGGTGCTGAACATCGACCGGGACCGTTTGGCAGAGCACTTTCACTGCCTCTCGCCGCGGGAGCGCACGGTCCTAGAGCTGCGCTTTGGCCTGGGGCAGCAGGAAAAGCTGACTCAACGCCAGATCGGTAGGAAGCTGGGCATTTCCAGGTCGTATGTCTCCCGAATTGAAAAGCGGGCGCTGGGCAAACTACTTCAGGCAATGGGCTCCTCCTAAGCAGAGCCCATTGCCTATTTTCTCCACTGCTGGGATTATGGTATAATAAATGGACATCATGTGAAGTGGAGCTGCACCTGGATGAAGTTACTCGTTCCCGATGCAATCGTACCTGGAGTAAAGGACATAGATCTGGCTGATCTGCGCCAAAGGGGAATAGCCGGTCTGTTGGTTGATATTGACAACACTCTCGTCCCCTGGGGCAATCCCCAGATGGATCAGGCCCTGGCCCGGTGGATCGAGCAGGCCAAAGCGGAGGGGTTTAAAGTCTGTTTGGTCTCTAATGCTCTGCCCGAGCGGGCCCAGAGCTTTGCTGACCTCTTGGGCATCCCTGCAGTGGGCCGGGCTATGAAACCTTTAAGCCGGGCCTTCCGCCGCGGCCTGGTGCAATTGCAGCTGCCGCCTGGACAAGTTGCCGTGGTGGGCGATCAGCTGTTTACAGATGTGTTCGGAGCTAAGCGGCTCGGATTGTATGCCATCCTGGTCAACCCGCTCAGCACGGTGGAGCTGGGCTTTACGAAGATCATGCGCAAGCTGGAGCGGAAAATGCTGCGTCGGCTAGCGCGGCGGGGGCTTGTTGACGCGGCTGCTATTAGATCACGGCTGGGGAGAGACTAATATGGAAGAACTGTACTGCCAAGGCTGTGGAGCTAGAATCCAGAGTACTGATCCCGATCAATTCGGCTATGTGCCCGCACACCTTCTCGGGCAAGATTCCCTGATCTGCCAGCGCTGTTTTCGGATCATCCACTACGGCCGCCATGAACTGGGGGCGGTCAAGGCCGAACAGGCACTGCAGGCTATCGAGTTCGGCGTGGACTGGGCCTCGGGGATCGTCCTCGTGGTGGACATTTTGGACTTCGAATCGGGGCTGCCGGCAGAATTCTTGAGCCTGCTGCGCGAGCGGGAGCTGCTCCTAGCGGTGAACAAAGTTGACCTGCTGCCCGCGCAGACGCCCCTCCCGGAAGTGGAAACGTGGGTGCGCCGGCGCTTGAAAGCTTTGGGGCTGTCTCGCGTGGAGGTGTGCCTGGTCAGCGCCCTCACTGGCTACGGTTTTCCCGCTCTTGCGGACGCCATAGAAGGTTTAGGGGGCCGGGTGCTCTTTGTGGGCGTAACCAACGTGGGTAAATCCAGCATCCTAGAGCGTCTGCTGGGCATGCGCATCGGAGGGGGCAAGCGCAAAGGCGTTAAACCCACCATTTCGCCTTACCCAGGCACTACTGTTAGCGTGTCCCAATGGCACGGTCCCGGTATCACCTTCGCTGACTCCCCAGGCTTTGTGCCCCAGGGCCGCATCAGTGATCTGGTTTCAGCCGACTTAGCGGTGAGGATCATCCCCCACCGCAGCGTGACCTCCCATCTCTACCCGGTGACCGCGGGTGACTTGATCTTAATTGAGGGGCTGTGCGTAATGGAATGCCTGGAGACGGGGGAAGGTGGCCTGCTGTTGGGCTTTACCGGCTCAGGCGTGCACTGGCATAAATCCTCCCACAAGCACCTGGACAAATGGCTGCAGAAAGGAGTTCATTTCTCTAGCTGGGAGGAGCGTCCAGTAACCCTTAAGCCAGGCGAAGACTTGATGGTGAGCGGCTTAGGCTGGGTTTCGGCCCGCAAGGCAGGTTTCAAATTGCGCCTGCATATCCCCGCAGGGGTGAAGCACTTTATCAGGCCCAACTTGATTGGGCGAAAAAATTAGTCGTTTCTATGCATAAAGCTTGTCCGCCCTGCACATACTGTAAATATCAAAGCCAGTCAGGGAGGAGCAAGCTGTGCAGCCATTCGTGTACGAGACAGCCGTGGTGTATGAGTCTAGTGGGCAGTTTCTGGGAAACATCCGCCGGACCGTGCAGGAGCTGAAGCGAACGCATCCCCAGTTAAGGAACTATGCTTTGGCGGACTTGGCCCTGCACAGGGGCCGAAAGGCGGTTAGTGTGACTCTGTACTTCCAGCCCAAGAACTGAAACCCCAATCTCGAATGGGGTTTTTCTTTTGCCAACCGAGGAGCAAGGCAGGAGTTTCCAAGCGGGGAATAGAAAAAACAGGTATTAATGCGATTTAGGAGGTCGAGTATGGAGCGAGTAGCCCGGATTCGAGAGCGTCTGCAGGCCGAGGGCGCAGATGTGTTTTTGATCTCCAATCCTGTGAACAGGCGCTACATAACCGGTTTCACGGGATCGGCCGGCCTGGTGTGGATTTCCGGCGCCAAGCAGGCTATTCTCACCGACTTTCGCTATGTGGAACAGGTGAAGGCGGAGTGCCCCGGTTGGGAACTGATCAGGATTGAGAGCTACAGTGACACGTTGGATGAGCTGATCAAAGAGGAAGGCGTGCGCACCCTTCTGTTCGAAGAGGAACATGTCACTGTTAAGCAGCTCAAAGAGTGGCAGGAAAGGTTTTCCTCGGTTGACCTCCAGGGAACCAGCGGCTGGGTGGAGGAGCTGCGCATGTGCAAGGCCGAGAACGAGATCGAGCACATCCGCAGGGCCGCCCAGATTGGCGATGAAGCCTTTGCTGAGCTGCTGCCCCGGATCAAGTCTGGTCTCACAGAGCGCGAAATTGCCCTGGAGCTGGAGTTTCTCATGCGCAAGAAGGGCGCAAGCGCTATGTCCTTTGCCCCCATTGTGGCCTCCGGGCCCCAAAGCGCCCTGCCCCATGCCCGCCCAGGTGAGCGTATTTTGACCTATGGCGATTTTGTGGTTATGGACTTCGGCTGCGTGGTTAACGGGTACTGTTCTGACATGACCAGGACCATCGTCATCGGCGAGCCAGAGGAACAGCACCTGGTAATCTATGACCTGGTGCTCAAGGCTCAGCTGGAAGCCCTCAGTGCAGTCGCTCCTGGAAAAACCGGGGCCGAGGTGGATGCTATCGCCCGGGAAATCATTTCCGCAGGCGGTTACGGCGAATGCTTCGGTCACGGGCTCGGACACAGCGTTGGCTTGGAGATCCACGAGAGTCCGCGGCTTTCCAAAATCGACAACACCGTGCTGCAGCCAGGTATGGTTGTGACGGTGGAGCCAGGGATCTACGTCCCCGGCTTTGGCGGTGTGCGGATCGAAGACCTAGTGGTAGTCACCGAGGACGGCCACGAGGTTTTGACGTCCACCTTCAAAGAATTGTATGTGGTGGAATAGGAGGGAGCAGTTGTGATTTCGGTAAACGATTTGCGTACTGGACTTACTATCGAAGTTGACGGCGAGATTTACAGTGTTGTGGACTTTCTCCATGTGAAGCCCGGCAAGGGCGCCGCGTTTGTGCGCACGAAACTGAAGAATCTGCGCAGCGGAAACACTGTGGAGAAGACCTTCAGGGCCGGGGAGAAAGTGGCGCGCGCCCACATTGAACTGAAGGAAATGCAGTTCATGTACAGTACGGGTGATGAGTATTTCTTTATGGATATGGAAACCTATGATCAGATCGCCCTTGCCTCAGCCGATTTGGGAGATGCACCCAAGTATCTGATCGAGAACATGACCATTGGCATTCAGTTCTACCAGGGCAAACCGGTGGGCGTAGAGCTACCCACTACCGTGGTGCTGGAGGTGGTGCATACTGAGCCGGGCTTTAAGGGCGATACTGCCCAAGGAGCAACCAAGCCAGCCACCCTGCAGACGGGCATCACCATTCAGGTGCCGCTCTTCGTAGAACAGGGTGATATGGTCAAGGTGGACACCAGGACCGGGGAGTACCTCTCCCGGGCCTAGCAAGGTAGAAAAACAGGGGGTGGATTTGTTGGAGACCGTTAAGGAGAAGATTGCCTATCTGCGCGGGGTCCTCGATGGCGAAGTGCCGCCGGAGGAGGGCCGGAGCAACTTCCTCATTGCCAGAATACTGCAAGTCTTGGAGCAGCTGGCCGCAGATGTGGAAGAGCTGAAAAGGGCTCAGGAAGAGTTGGACGAGTATCTGCAGGAAGTGGACTTCGACCTGGCTTATCTAGAGGATGAGTTTTTCGGTGACGAGGACGATTACGACTATCGCGAAGAGTGGGACGAGGATGCTGAGGACTCCTATGCTGAAGCGGAGTGCCCTGAGTGCGGGTATGTGATGAGGTTTGATGAAGACTTCCTGTTTGACGAGGGAGTTCAGATCCGCTGCCAGCGCTGTGGTGCCGTGGTTTTTGAAACCGATGACTACCACGAAATAGAAGAGGTCTTCAACGAAGACACCGAGAACGCAGAAGACGAAGAAGACTAAGTAGGTGTGCTTTGCCGTGACTGCCCCCAGGGGGCAGTCTTTTTTTTGTCATAACTTGTCCCCTTTATGCATAGAGTGCGGTAAGAGGTGGGTGATCATGCTCCGTTATCTGGCGCCGTCTCTGCGGGATGTCCTGGGCAGGGCCTCTCTGCAGGGACTAGAAGAGATCCGGCTGCGCCTGCAGCGGCCCCTGATGATCAAAGACCGAACGGGGTATTTCTACCTCTCTGCTCAGGGCTGTCCGTGTTCCCCCGCACAGGCTTATGTGGTGAGCCGAGACGATCTGGAGCGCACCCTCCAGCTCATCACGGAGAACTCCTGGTATGCTTGGGAGCAGGAGATCTTAGGAGGCTACCTCACCTTGCCCGGCGGGCACCGGGTTGGCCTAGCGGGCCAGGCCGTATACGGCGGAGGTCAGCTGAAAACCATCCGCAGCATCTCGTCCCTGGTCTTTCGCTTAGCCAGGGCTGTGCCCGGAGCGGCGGATCCCCTGATGGATAGGGTGGTTGGGCCGGGCGGAAGGCAGCTGCTTTCCACTTTGATTGTCTCACCGCCGGGCGGGGGCAAAACCACCCTGCTCAGAGATCTCGCGCGCCAGGTGGCCAATCTGGGCTTTCAGGTGGTGGTGATCGATGAGCGCTCCGAGCTGGCAGCCTGCTATCAAGGCGTACCTCAGCTGGATGTGGGCCTGCAGACTGACGTGCTCGACGGCTACAACAAGGAGGTAGGTGTACAGCACGCCCTGCGCGCTTTGGGGCCGCAGGTGGTGGTTACCGACGAGATCGGGCAGGCCAACGACGGCTGGATCCTAGCGGAACTGGCCCGCAGCGGTGTGAAGGTCATGGCCACGTGCCACGGCGACAGCTGGGATCAGGTCAAAAAGCGAGCTTGGCTCAAAGACAGCTTGAGTGTTTTTCAGTTGGTGGTTATCCTCTCGCGCCGCCGTGGGCCAGGAACAGTGGAATCTGTTCTAAGAATCAGCTAGCGTTCATAAGCATAAGAGGACAGGGGTGAGGGTGTGAAGGCTTTTGCGGCGGTGCTCATCATCCTTTCCTGCGGCTCCATGGGTGTAATTGTGGCCGGAAGCTATGCGCAGAGGGTGCACCATCTGCGGGAGCTGCTCCGCTTTCTGCATCTTCTGGAATCAGAAATTCAGTTCAGCCGAACTACGCTGCCTAAGTTCCTGGCGGGGCAGGCGCCCCTGTTTTCCGGCGTAGTGGGGAGGTTCCTGGCCGTGCTCCGGCAGGGGTTGGAGGAAGGCCAGGGAGACAGCTTCCAGGCTATCTGGGAACAGGGGCTGGCCCTACTGGCTGACAACGGCCTGCCCTCTGCCGCACTGGAAGACCTGCGTGCCTGCGGCGCTGCCCTGGGACGCAGCGATGCTGCAGAACAGTGCAAGCACATCCAGCGGGCCTTGTTCCGGCTGGAGCAGGCGCTGGCCGCAGCGGAAGAAGAGCGGAGCCGGTATCAGCGCCTTTGGCAGTACCTGGGCTTCTGCACTGGCCTGCTTCTGGTACTGCTTTTGATCTAGGAGGGGTGGGCATGACGGACTTATCTCCCATCTACCGCATTGCCGGGCTGGGTATCTTAGTGGCGGTACTGAACATCTTCCTGGTGCAGGCCGATCGGAAGGAACAGGCCCAGATGCTCAGCCTAGCAGGGGTGATCATCGTGCTGTTGTGGCTGGTGCAGATGGTTGGTCAGCTCTTTTCCCATGTGGAATCGGTCTTTAGGTGGTGACAGTTGTGCTCTGGCTTCCCTTAGTGGTTGGTGCGGCCATCGCCCTCACAGTGTTCCAGGCGGAGTTCCGCGAAGAGCAGCCTGCCTGGGCGGTATTGGTGGCGGCTGCCTTTGCTGTGGTGGTGCTTCTGGCGCTGCTTCCAGAGGTAGCCAGTGTGGTGCAGGCTCTTACCGCCTTGGCTCGGGAAGGTTCTGTGGGATCCTTTTACCTCAGCCCAGTGCTGAAGACCATCGGAGTGGCCTACATCACCTCCTTTGGGGTGCAGATCTGTCAAGAAGCCGGGGAGGCTGCCATTTCCACCGTGATCGAGCTGGCCGGCAAAGTAGTGATCCTGCTTATTGGGCTTCCGCTCCTGCAGGCCATCGTGCACACTTTGTTTGGCCTTTTGGGACTGTAGCGGTGAGAGTCATGCAGCGTTTCGCAGCCGTCTCGCTTCTGACACTCTGCATACTTCTGGGCAGTTCCTTCCCGGCACTGGGTGAAAGGGTCCCAGGCGCCCCAGCCTTCCAGGATTCCATCAAAGCCCAGTTGGAGGAATTGGAGTTGGGCGAACTGCTGCGCTTTAGCGAACGTTTGGAGGAAGGCTACCAAGAGCTACTGCCCAGCCTCGACTGGCGCGACTTAGTGGCCGGATCGCCGGGTTCCGGCTCACCGGGGGATCTGGTCCTGCTGCTGGCCCGCAGCTTCTTAGGGGAACTCTATGTGAGCTTGGCTCTGCTGCGGCAGCTGCTCGTCATAGGATTGCTCACAGCCTTGCTGCAGCGGTTGAGCAGCTCTTTCGGCAGCCAAATGGTCGTGGACCTCGCATTTGCCGTCTGTTTCCTGGTTCTGGCGTTCCTTGGGCTGCAGAGCTTCCGCCAAGCGGCGGAAATCGCCCGCGGTACTGTGGCCACTATGGTGGATTTCATGTACTCTGTCTTGCCTGTGCTGTCCACCCTGCTGGTGGCCGTGGGGGGGATAACAGCGTCCGCCGTGTTCCATCCGCTGCTTTGGGCCACGGTGAGCATCATGGCCGGCCTAGTGGATCGCCTGCTTCTGCCTTTAATCCTGCTGGCTACGGCCTTTTCCTTGGTCAGCCAGTTCAGCAGCGAGCTTTCCTTTCCCAAGCTGGGCAGCCTGCTTCGGCAGGCGGTGATCACCATTTTGGGCGTGATGTTCATTGTTTTTTCGGGGTTCATGGTGGTACGGGGGGCTCTCGCTCCCATCGCCGATGGCATCTCTCTGCGCACCGCCAAATACCTAACCAAGACCTTTGTGCCCATTGCCGGCAGCATGTTTGCCGATACCCTGGAAGTGGTTGTGGGGGGGTCCCTGCTCATCAAGAATGCCGTAGGCGTCTTCGGGCTGGTGATGATCCTTTGTCTGGTAGCGGCTCCACTCCTGAAACTTCTAGCCATGGTCTTTGTCTACAAGCTGGTGGGAGCACTGCTGCAACCCCTCTGCGACAGGCGGGTGGTGCAGACCCTAGAGACGATGGAGTCCTCCTTGGTGCTGGTCATGATCGCCTTAGGCACCGCGGCACTCATGTTCTTCCTGGCCATCACTGTTTTGGTGGGCTTGGGCAACTTAGCGGTGGTAATGAGGTGAAGGAGATGTACTGGAAGCAGTGGCTGCAGACGTTGTTGAGCTTGGTGGTCCTTTTGGGAGTGCTGGAGCTTCTGCTCCCCGCGGGAGAGCTGGCCAGGTTTGCCAAACTGGTGCTGGGCCTAAGCCTGATGCTGGCAGTGCTCCAACCCCTTACCCTCCTGGTAGATCCCGAGCTCCTAGGAGTAGACCTGGCCTGGCTGCCGGAGACAGGGTCTGCGCCTTATGTTCAGGACCGCGCCGAAAGGTTGCGGTTGGCCGCGGTCAGGGCCCTGTTGGAGGAGGGGGGCCAGGAGCTGAAAGCCCAGCTGGAAAAAGCTTTGGCGGGGATAGAGGCGGTTCAGAGTGTACGGGTTGAGCTGCCCTTGGAAAACGGTGCTGCTCCAGTCCGGGTTTTTATCGACCCCTGGGAGCCTGCCACGCGCCGAGAAGCTGAACAGTTGGTGTCGGCCCTGCTCAATCTTCCGCTTCAGCACATCGTCGTGCTGGCCTGGCCCGAGTAAAGGTGGTGCACCATGGGTGAACTTTGGAACCGCTTAACAGAACGGCAAAAGAAGATGCTGCCCTGGCTGGCGGTAATCTTGGTGGCGGGAGTGGGCATGCTCCTCGTTCAGCCCGCTTCCCGGCTGGAAGTAGGCGGCACGGCGCGCGAGCAGCCGCCCGTGGAACTGCAGTCAGAGGCGGAGGATACGCTGACCCGGGAGCTCACGGCGGTCCTAAACGCCCTGCTGGGCGGAAAACGCTGTACTGTTTTCCTGACCATGGATAGGGGCCCCGCGCTGCGCATTGCCTACAATGTCACTGAAGAAGTGCGCACTGGGCCAGAGGGAGTAGTGGAAAAGCGGCTAACCTCTACGCCCGTGATCCTGCGCAGTGATGCGGAGCGGAGGGAGGTGCCCCTCATCCTGGAGCAGGTGGAACCTCAGGTCAGGGGAGTGCTGGTGGTTCTGGACGCGCCGCCCGATGCGGAGCTGCGCCTGGCGGTGGCCAGGGCCGTGGCCACCGCCCTGCAGGTGCCTATGTATCGGATCGAGGTTGCGTTCAAAAAATAGGGGGGATGGAAGATGGCAAGATTCTATGTGGTGCGGGGTAAGAAGGCCCTGTGGAATCTATTCATCTTGGTTGTGGTGATTGCAGCTTTAGTGTACATCTTCCGTGTGGAGCCCGCGGAGGAAGTAACGGTTGAGCCCAGCACTGAGGTGGAACAGGTGGTAGTGGTGGAGCCGGTGACGGTGCGCACAGTACCCACCAAGTTTGCCGAGTACAGGTTGGAGCGGGAACGCATGCGCAGCAGGCAGATCGAACTGCTGCAGAACATCGCCTACGATGCCAACACCCAGGGTGAACGCCGCGAAGAAGCCCAAAACCAACTGCAGCTGCTCATCGAGCGGATGACCAGGGAGACTGAATTGGAGAATCTGCTTAAGGCTCAAGGCTACTTAGATGCTCTGGTGCTTTTGGATCAGCAAGCTATCACTGTGGTAGTGCCGGTCACCCTAACCCGGGACGAGGCGGCCCAGATCGGGGAACTGGTGCATCGGCTCACAGGCCTGGGTCTGGAGAGGATCACTATCGTGGACGAAACCAGAGGTGTCTAGAAGCAGTATGCCTGGAGTCTCAGACTCGCGGGGTCTGAGGCTTTTTTCTTGAGAGAGGAAATCCGGAGGGGCTGCAGAAGTTCATAGCACACCAGAAGAAGAGGTGGCTTATGGATTTTGAACAGATCAAAGCGTTGATCCAGCTTGTGGATTCCAGTGGAATAACCGAGTTTGAACTGGAAGGGGGAGACCTGCGCCTCCGCATTCGCAAGGCTTCCACGCCAGCGCAGCCCCCTGCAGCAGTGCCGCCGGGCGCCCAGTTGGAGCCGGTAGCGGCCCCCATGGTGGGCACTTTTTACCGCTCACCAGCACCGGATGCCCCTCCGTTTGTCCAGGAGGGAGATGCGGTGTCCCCGGGGCAGGTACTGTGTGTGATTGAGGCCATGAAGATGATGAATGAAATAGAGGCTGAGCTGAGCGGTGTGGTGCGGCAGATTCTAGTGGCGGACGGCCAACCAGTGGAGTACGGCCAGGTGCTCATGCTCATCGAACGCAGGGCTTAGGTGGTGGAGCTGTGCGGAGAATTCTCGTGGCCAATCGGGGAGAGGTCGCTCTGCGCATTATCCGCGCCTGCCGGGAGCTGAGCATCGAGACAGTTGCCATCTATTCGGAGGCGGATCGCACTGCTCTGCACACCACCCAGGCAGATGAGGCCGTGTGTGTGGGCCCTGCCCCCGCGGAGCAAAGCTACCTGCACATGCAGAACATCCTGGCCGCGGCGTTGATCTGCGGTGCGGACGGGGTGCACCCCGGGTATGGGTTTTTGAGCGAGAACGCACTCTTTGCGGAAATGTGCGCTGCCCACGGCCTGGTGTTTATCGGCCCTTCGTCCCAGCACCTGGAATTGCTGGGGGATAAGGCCCGGGCCAAGGCGGTCATGGAGGAGGCGGGGGTACCGGTCATCCCAGGCAGCGGGGTCATCTCCAGCCGGACGGATCTGGTGGAAACTGCCGCGGAGCTGGGTTATCCCGTTTTGCTTAAGGCCAGGTCGGGAGGCGGGGGCAAGGGGATGCGCCTAGCGCAAGACCGCACTGAGCTTCTTCGGGTCTTTGACACCGCCCGAGCCGAAGCGCGGGCTTCTTTCCAGGATGATGCTGTGTACCTGGAGAAGTGCCTTCTCGGCGCCAGGCACATTGAGGTGCAGCTTTTGGCAGACAACTACGGGAATGTGGTGCACGTGGGGGAAAGGGAGTGTTCGCTGCAGCACCGCTATCAAAAGCTGCTTGAGGAGTGCCCAGCGCCGCAGATCAGCGCTGAGCTGCGGGCTAGGCTGGGAGCTGCCGCCCTGCAGGGCGCACGGGCAGTGAACTACCGGGGTGCCGGGACCATGGAGTTCCTTGTGGATCCCGCGGGAAACTTCTATTTTGTCGAGATGAACCCGCGGCTCCAGGTGGAGCATCCCGTCACCGAGCTGGTTTACGGTGTGGATTTGGTAAAGGAACAGATCCGCCTTGCCGCGGGCGAACCCTTGAGGTACAGCCAGGCTATGCTCAGCCCTAGGGGGCACGCCATTGAATGCCGCATCAACGCCGAGGCAGTAGCGCCCGGTTCTCGGCCGATTCCAGGAGTGGTTGAAAAACTGATTGTACCAGGTGGGCCAGGGGTGCGCTGGGATAGCCACATTTACCAGGGTTACTCCGTTCCACCGTTCTACGATGCCCTGCTGGGCAAGCTCATCGCCTGGGGTGAGGATCGGCAGGAAGCGCTGCGGTGCATGGAGCGGGCACTGCAGGAGCTGGTCATCGAAGGTGTGCAGACGAGCCTGGCTTTCCACCGTGCCGTGCTGCGCGACGAGCGTTTCCGGGCGGGCAGCTATTCCACGGATTTTGTGCGACAGTGGCTGGCAGAATCGGAAATTGTAGGATAAGGAATTGTTTGGTATAATAGCGGACAGGAGGTGTGAGCGATGTCAGAAAACGAACGCCGCAACGAGTTGGGCGATCTAAAGATTGCCAATGAAGTCGTGG
>JAAYMM010000041.1 GCA_012521335.1 Bacillota bacterium
TAACCCGCGCACCGTCAAAGCTCTTGATATCCGCTTCGTTGTAAATCTCCACACCCTTTTTCTGCAGCAGGCGCTGCATATAGCGCTGCAGCTCCGCATCGAGGCTGCCTAGAACAGTGAACTTCTCGAGAACAGTTACCCGGGAGCCCAGGGAATTGAACAGGGCGGCAAATTCCATACCCACTACTCCCCCGCCCACAACCACCAGCCGCTCCGGAATCTGCTTCAGCTTCAGGGCACCGGTGCTGGTGACCGCAGCTCCGCTGTGCAGTGCTTCCTGCAGCCCCGGAATGGGCAGCACCGCGGGGCTGGACCCGGTGGCGATGATCAGGTAGTCGGCGGAGATCTTGTCTCCGTTAACCTCAATGGTGTGAGGGTCGAGCACCGTACCCCAGCCGCGCACCACCTCCACTCCGTTCTGCTTGAGCAGGCCCTGCACTCCCGAGTTCAGCTGGCGCACCACGCCCTCTTTGCGCTTTTGCATAGCGTCCCAGTCGGGCTTGATCTGCCCATCAACTTTGATCCCAAACTTCTCCGCGGCTAAGAGATCCTGAAACACCCGGGCACTCTTCAGCAGGGTTTTGGTGGGGATGCACCCTTGATTGAGGCACACCCCGCCCAGTTCGCCAGCTTCAACAAGTACCGTCTTCGCTCCCCGCTGAGCGGCGCGGATGGCGGCCACATAGCCGCCAGGCCCCCCGCCTAAAACGGCGATCTTATAGCGTGACACGCTGCCCACCCCCTAACCCAAAAGGAGCAGAAGCGGCTGCTCCAGGTAGGCTCTCAGTCTCTTGATGAATCTGCCCGCACTGCCGCCGTCGATGAAGCGGTGGTCGAAGGAAAGGGTCACGGGGAGAATGTGGCGGATGGCGATGGCGTCGTCCTCATCCACCACCGGTTTTTTAGTGATGCTGCCGATGCCCAAAATGGCGGCCTCTGGATGTTTGATCACGGGCACTCCAGAAAGCGCCCCCACCGCTCCGTAGTTGGTCAGGGTAAACGTACCTCCTTGGATTTCCTCCAGGGAGAGGGTGCGCCCTCGTGCTTTGTCCGCCAAGTCCTGCACCTCTCTGGCCAACTGGAGCAGGCCCTTCTGATCCGCGTTTTTGATTACGGGCACCAAAAGCCCGTCAGGCGTATCCACGGCAATACCGATGTTGTAGTACTTCTTGAGGATGATCTCGTCCGTCTGTGCCGAGAAAGAGGCGTTGAACAAGGGGAACTCCTTCAGGGCCAGCACCGCTGCTTTGATGATAAAGGGCATGTAGGTGAGCTTGACATCCTCCTGCTCGGCCAGGTGCTTGGCTTCCCGCCTGAACTCTACCAGGGCGGTCACGTCAAACTCATCCATGACCGCGGCATGGGGAATTTCCTGTTTGGAGAGGGACATGTTCCGGGCCACGGTCTTGCCCAAGGTGGTCAGGGCCACCCTCTCCTCCAGGCCTTGGACAGGGGCCGCAAGCTGCGGCGCGGGAGCCGCCGGGGCGGGTTTCGGTGCGGAACCTGTGGGGGCCGGCTGCTGCGCGTGGGCAGCTCGGAGAATATCCTCTTTCATCACCCGGCCCCCAGGCCCGCTGCCCTCCAGGGCATTTATCTCCACACCCAGGTCTTTCGCCAACTTGCGGGCCACGGGAGTGGCCAGCGCCCTGCGCCCTGAGGGCTCAGGACGTTCCACAGCATGTTCGGTGCTGGTCGCCAAAACCTGAGTGGAGCTTTCCAAAGCTCCCACCACGGCACCGGCGTCGTCTTCGCTCACGGGCTCCACTGCTGGTGCTGGCGCAGGCGGGGCCGGCTGGGCCGACGCCTCAGCATCTCCGATCTGCACCACCACATCACCCACGTTGATGGTATCCCCCTCCGCCCCAAAGCGGGCTAGAATGGTGCCGCTGGCCGGGGAGGGGATTTCCGCGTTCACTTTATCCGTTTCCACCAGGAAGAGGGAGTCGCCCTCCTTCACTTTCTGGCCGACTTGCACAAACCACTTGAGAATAACTCCTTCGGTAATTCCTTCTCCAATATCTGGGAATCTGAACTCAATCACAGTTCACCCTCCTCACTTAGAACTGTGCTACTCTGCGCAGGCCAGCGGCGATGCGGCTGGCATCCAGGAAGTAATGGTGCTCTTCCCTGGGAAGCGGAATGGTAATGTCAAAGCCCGCCATACGTGTGGGCGGTGCCTCCAGGTAGAGGAAAGCACCTTCATTAACCAGGGCAATCAGTTCTGCGCCGGGCCCGAAAGATTTTGCCGCCTCGTGTACCACCGCAAACCGGCCCGTCTTCTTTACCGATTCCAAAATGGTCTCCCGGTCAATGGGCGAGATGGTGCGCAGGTCGATCACCTCGGCATCAATGCCCTCGTCTTGGAGTATCTGCGCTGCCTTAAGCACTTCGTGCACATAGGCGCCCCAGCTCACCACGGTGAGATCACTGCCGGATTTTACTACTTTCGCTTTGCCCAGGGGAATGGTGTAATCCTCCTCGGGCACTTCCTGGCGGAAAGCACGGTAAATTTTCGATGGCTCCAAAAAGATCACAGGATCATCATCTTGAATGGCCGCCAGCAGCAGGCCCTTGGCATCATAGGGGGTGGAAGGGGTCACCACTTTTAGGCCCGGGATATGCCCGAGGAAAGTGTCCAGGCTTTCCGAGTGGTGCTCCAAGGCCTTGATACCCCCGCCATGGGGCATGCGGATCACCATGGGCAGGTAGCGCTGGCCCCTGGTGCGGTTGCGCATCCTGGCCACATGGGAGATGATCTGATTGAAGGCCGGATAGACAAAGCCGGAAAACTGGATTTCGGCCACAGGCCTTAGGCCGTTGAGGGCCATGCCCACGGCTGTCCCCACAATGGCCGATTCGGCGAGGGGCGTATCAAAGCAGCGCTTGTCTCCGTACTTCTCCTGCAGGCCCACGGTGGCCCTAAATACGCCTCCCTCCACACCCACGTCCTCGCCGAAGACCACGACCCGATCGTCTTGGTCCATGGCTCGGTCCAAAGTGTGGTTAATCGTGGTGATCAGGTTCATAAGGGCCATCTATTCCACCTTCCCTTCTAGATACCGTACATACTCCTCGTACTGCTCCCGCAGGTGAGCAGGCATCTCTTTGTAAGTGTACTGGAACAGATCAGCAACTTTGGGCTCCCCTTCCGCCTCCACCTGCCGGAACACTTCCAGGGCGTAGGCGCCGTACTGTTCATACAGCCCCGCGTCCTGCTCGTCGCTCCAGAGGCCCTGATCGATGAGATAGGCCTTCATGCGCCGCAGGGGATCCCGCAGCTTCCACTGCTCCACTTCACTATCCTCCCTGTACTTCGTAGGGTCATCGGAAGTGGTGTGGGCACCCAAGCGGTAGGTGTAGGCTTCAATGAGGGTGGGCCCTTCGCCACGGCGAGCCCGTTCAACGGCCTCTTTGGTCGCGGCGTACATGGCCATCAGATCGTTGCCGTCAACTACGATGCCGGGTATGCCCGCGGCCACAGCCTTTTGAGCCAGGCTTTCCGCTTTGGTCTGTTTTTTGCGCGGGACAGAAATCGCGTACTGGTTATTCTGCACAATGAAAACAACCGGCGCATTGAACACCCCTGCGAAGTTCAGGGCTTCATTGAAATCACCGGTTGAGGTTCCTCCATCGCCGATGTAGGCTACGGTTACGTCTTTTTCTCCTTTTATGCTGGAAGCCATGGCAATTCCCACGGCATGGTGCAGCTGCGTGCCAATGGGCACCGCAATGGGCAGCACCCGCACACCCTCAGGGAAATGGCTGCCGTACTCATTGCCGTACCAGTAGAGGTAGACCGTTTTCAGGGGGATACCCCGGTACAGCCAGGCACCCAATTCCCGAAAGGCGGGAACCAGCCAGTCGTTTTTCTCCATGGCCGCAGCCGGGCCAACCTGCGCCGCTTCCTGCCCCGTATTAGGGGCATAGGTAAGCATGCGCCCCTGCCTCTGCAGCTGCAGCGCTTTATCATCAGCAGCCCTGGTGAGCACCATGGCCTTATACAGCTCCAACCATTTCTCCTCAGCAAGGGACGGCACCAACTCGGGTCTGCGGACCGCTCCATGTTCATCCATAATCTGGAGCATCGGGCCCCCTGGGGCGCCGTAATCCCGGATTAGTTCAATGCGTTCGTGAATCAACACAGCAACTCCACCTTTCCGGCTCAATTTATTAGTTGCGTGGTTATATTTAGCATAACAGATGTGAGAATGGTTTTCAATCTCATTTGAGGTGGAGAGCCCCATATTTACAATTTGTTTCCAAGAAAACAGAAAGCCCTGGGCTTAACCCAAGGCCTTCCGCCGCACCAGGCTGCGCAGGTGGCGCAGTACGCTGCGCTCTGCTGCAGGTTCCTCTTTGCGCTTCTTGATCTGGTTTTCCAGCAAATAGTTGAAGTAGGGGCTGTTCTTCTCGGGAAAGCTCAGGGGCGCACGCACCATGCGGAAGAGGCGCTCCTGGTTATCAGCCGCGCCCGGAGTGAGCCCCCGCTCCCTGAACAGCCTGGCGGCAACCTCGTAGCCCCGGGCGATCATCTCCGGGATATACTCCACTTCAAAGGTGCCGATGTTGTAAATCAACGGGTTGATGGTAATCAGCCTGGTGTTCACCAGTGCCCTGTCCTGCAGCCGATCCTTGAACTGCGCCCAGATCATAATGTCCAGAGACTGGTTGAGAATCTCCAGGGGCCCATCGGCCAGAATGGTATCCCGGCGCATGCCGGCATAGCCCAAATTCACTCCCAGCACCCGCTGAGCCTGGCCCAAGCGCACAGCAATGTTCAGGGGGTAGCCGTCCCGGAGCCCGCCGTCCACATAGCAATCCTCATCTTGGGCAAAAGCCGCGGGCACAAACACCCCGGGAATGCTGATGCTGGCTCTTACCGCTTGGCTGATGGTAAGATCGTCGCGCAGCAGATACCCTTCGTACTCCCCATCTACATCGGGCTGCAGCCCTAAGGCCTTGTAGGCGCAGAACACGGTAGGCTGGCCGTTGTTCAGGTTCACTGCGGGGATGAGCAGCTGGCACTTGGTCAGGTCCTGGAAACGCTGAATCGGGAGGCTCTGAGCGATGATCTCTTCCAGAGATTTACCCCGCACAGCGCCGGCAAGTCTGCGGTAATCCCAGGTAACTAAGGCCAGAACCGCGCCCGGCCAGTTCAGATCCACGACTTTCCCCTTGGCTCTGCTGTACTCCAGAAAAAGCTGCCGCAGCTCTGAGGCGCTGAGCCCCGCAGCATAGAGCGCGGCCACAATGGAACCTCCAGATGTGCCCACAACCACTTGGGGCCTAAGATTGTATTCTTCCACAGCTTGCAGAACGCCCACTTGGGCGGCAGCGCGCACACTGCCCCCGGAGAGGACTAAGGCTAGTTTGTCACTCAACTTGCAACCTCCTCCAGAATAGTTGGTTTCCTGGGGAAGCAGGCGAGGCAGGCAGCCGAGGAAAGGACGGGCAGGACTTGGCTGTGATAGTGTATGAACCAAGCCGCCCCTTGGTCACTGTGGTTTAATTTGAACTATTCTGTTAATTGAGGCCTGAAAACATCCCGGAGTCCGCCAGGCAGGCTCCGGGGAGCGGTTAAAAGTCAGTAGTGGTAAAGACCGCGGGCCTGGGCATCAGGCTGATTTTGCTCAGCGGCCAGTAACGCCAGATGGCCCTACCGATGATCAGCTCTTTGGGCAGAAAACCAACCCTGCTGAAGCGGCTGTCTTCACTGTTGTTGCGGTTATCACCGAGTACAAAATAAGTACCCTCAGGAACAATCTGAGGCGCAAAACCGATGCGGGGCGGCGCTAGAATATAGTCCTCCTCAATGGGCTGATCGTTGATGTAGACAACGCCTTGAGAGATGGCCACTTTATCGCCGGGGAGGCCGATCACCCGCTTGACAAACTGCTCACTGGGATTGGATGGATTCTTAAAGACGATGATCTCACCCCGGGAGGGCTCGATAAAGCGGTAGGAGATCTTGTCAACTAGAAGCCGCTCGCCATGGTGCAGGGTGGGCAGCATGGAATCTCCGTTTACAGTGTAAGCTCTGGCTATGAAGATCATGATAAAGGCGGCGATGAGAACGGCGGAGACGATGGTCTCAACAAGTTCGCGCAGCTGGCTTTTCTGTTTTCTGTGTACTACTGGTTTCAATATGGTTACCTCCAAGGCAGTGGTGGACTGCATACACCTTTATGAGATTTCCACGTCATGACGGCAAATCCTGCCGCTTGTCCCCCACTGGGCCTTGGAAACAGTACCCACTTCCTACAGCTCCCAAAAGCAGGACTGCACAACTTCCTTGTACAGGCGCACCGCTTCGTGGAACTGCTCCCGGTCGCGCCTGCGCAGAGCTTCGTCAATGCGGGCCTTGAGGGTGATGCCCCACAGCAGCAGATCGATCTGCTCCCGGATAAAGGAAGCAAAGCCTGGAACCTGGTCTGCCGGTATGGCCTCATTGGGTACGGCGATTTCCTGGTACCAATCGGGCGTGTCCCCCTGGAAGACGAGCTGCACATGGACGAGCCCCCAATAGCTCTGCAGGGCCTCCCAAGCCTGTGCGGGGTCAGTGAGACAGACATCCCTGGTCTTCTGAGTCTTGCGCAAAAGGCCCCCGTTGACCAGCATAAGCTGCTCCGACTCACTGCCTAAGCTCAGCTCAAAGGGCACTCCAGGACTGCCCAGCTGGGAAACTACCATAGTATTCGGCAGGTATTCTCTGGTTGTGACGAAGACCAGCCTCTGCAGCTGGGCAGGCGCGGCACATATCTTCTCCAGAAGCTCCCGGCAGCCTTCGTGTTTTAAGGGAGATTCGCAAAAACGGCGCAGCGCATATTCTTTGTGGATGACCATCTCGCCCCTCCTCAGCACAGAAGATCATTACACTATATGCGCGTGCAGCCTGATAATTATCCAGCTTTTCCTAGGTTAAGTGGACGGTAAGCCCATCGTAGGCCAGGTAAACTCCTGCTGGAAGAGTTTTGCTCACCTCGTTGTGCTCCAGAAGATGGGAAAGGTGGGTGAGGTAAGTCTGCTTGGGGCGCAGCTGTTCCACGAGCTGTAGCGCCCCCTCCAGATGAAGGTGGGCCGGATGGGGATTGAAGCCCACCACGCCCAGGATCAGCACGTCCAAATCCTGCAGAAGATCCAAGGAAGCAGGGGGAAGCTCGCTGCAGTCGGTAATGTAGGCGAGGTTGCCGATGCGGTAGCCGAAAATGGGCAGGGAATCGTGGAACACCGGCACGGGCTGCACCAGGATGTCTCCCACCTGGAAAGGCCCATCCACCACGTTAGTTTCAATCCAGGGCCGATCTTGGTGGCGCTCCGTCTGACGGAAGATGTAGGCGAACACTTCGCGCAGCTCGGTGATGGTGGAGGCGTTGCCATAGACAGGCACCCGCTGCTTGGTAAGACGGCTGAAAACCCGCAGATCATCGAAGCCGAACACGTGGTCAGCATGGCAGTGGGTGTAAAGCACCGCATCAACCTGCGTGAGACCGGCCCTAAGAGCCTGCAGGCGGAATTCGGTGGCCGTATCGATCAACAGGCTCGTCCCCCGCCAGCGCAGCCACAGGGAGCTGCGGGTACGCTTGTTCTTGGGATCGTCGCTGGTACACACAGGGCAGGTGCAGGTCAGAACCGGGACACCGTAGGATGTGCCGGTGCCCAGGAAGGTGATCTCCATAATACCATTCTTTCCCTCCTTGACCAGAACCTTTGTTCTGTATTATAATCGAGGCGAACACATGTTCTAGAGGAGGAGTGTCATGATCGTCTACTGTGGCTTGCGCCACTTTTATATTCGCCACTTTCAGTCTCACCAGGCGGAAGCACAGGACACTTACTATATTCTAACACACAAGAAGA
>JAAYMM010000042.1 GCA_012521335.1 Bacillota bacterium
CGGGATAATGGCATTGCGCATGATGTACATGAACACGATCTTTGCTTTGGGCAGGCCCGAGGCCTCCGCGTAAACCACGTAGTCCTCTTCGATGATGTTGGAGGCTACATTGCGCATCTGCACAAACCAGCCGCCGATTTCAATGATCACCATGGACAGCACGGGCAGGAAGGCATGCCGCAGAAGGCTGGCGATAAACTTGGCGTTAAAGCCCACCTTGGCTCCCATACTGTAGCCTCCCGCCATGGGGAAAATGGGCACCAAGAAGGCAAACAAGATCAGCAGAACCAGGGCCACTATGTAATAGGGGATGGGCCTCACACCCATGATCAGAAGCTCGATCAGCCTGGCCAGCCTGGAGCGGGGGAAGCTGACCCTTATTCCGCCCAACACCGTACCTATGATCCAGGAGATGGTCAAGGAGGCGAGCAACAGCCCGACGGTCCAGGGCAGGGACTGCTTGATCAGAGTCATCACAGGGGTAGGAAACTGGGTGAAGGAAGGGCCCAAGTCTCCTGTAAACAGGCGCTTGAAGTACGAGATGTACTGCTCAAAGGCGCCGCCTTCGAGCCCGTAGAGCTGCTGCAGTGTCTGCCTGATCTCTTCGATGGCGGCCGGATCCAGATACTGCCCCTGGGCCATCATCCTGCTCAGCTGGTGCTCCACTGGGTTGGAAGGAAGCAGGCGCGGAATAACAAAGACCAGGGTCACCCCGATGAACACAACAGTGAAATACTGGATGAGACGCGGGATGTAGTACTTCTTGAGCAAAATGAACCCTCCACACTGGAAATATTCAAGGGGATTTCAAGAAGCCTCCCTGGGGAGGGAGGCTTCTCAGGGGTATTACTGCCTTCCTGTCGGCTGGAGGAAGGGCAGGACAAACTTTAGGTTCGGCCAGTGATACCAGGGCACCGCGTAGGGGTTCTCGCCGGTGGGGTAGTTGGTCCAGTAGTAGTTGTCGAGGCCCATAAAGCCTGGGAAGGAGGCCACGGAAACACCCGGCTGACCGTCGATGAGCCTCTTGATGACCTCGATGGCCAGGTCGATGTTCTTGGGATCGTTGTAGTCGGCCTGCTCCATCTGGTCGATGAAGTAGTCGATCTCTTCGTTGACCCACCTGGTCTGGTGGCCCACTAGTTTTTCGCCCAGCGGCTTCCAGTACTTGGAATGGAAGACATTGAGTCCTCTGTACAGGTCAATGCCGGCGCCAAACGGTTCAGCCGCAGGCTGGCCGCCCACTACCTGGTAATCGCCGGTCTCGGTTAGAGATTCGACGATCTCAGTGGGAATTGCTTCACAGTCGATGCCGAAGGCCGACCACTGGTTGGCGATGGCGAAAGCCCACTTAAAGGAGGGGTTCGTCGCCGCGGTCAAGCAGACGATCTCGATCTTCCAGGGCGTGCCGTCAGGCAGCCGCCATTTACCGTCTCTGCCCCTGGTGAAGCCGTTCTTCAGCAGCAGCTTTTCAGCGAGCTCCGGCGAATGCTTCCACCAGCCGTAGCCGAACATAATCCTGATTTCTTCTTCAGTCTCGGGCACTTCGTACCCTCTGCGGCGGGCCTCTTCAGCCATCTCAAAGGGCAGATTGGAGTTGAAGATCTTGTACTCCTCGCCGTCGATTTCCAGGGTGTACTCCTCCAGGTAGGGCAGGAGCCTCTCGTAGTAGTGTTCATAATAAGGAAGCAGCGCCGGGATGTATGCTGGGGCAAAGGCTACTGCGCCGTTGTAGGCCGTGAGCGCCAAATTCTTGGCATCCAGAGCCAGGTTCAGCGCCCAGCGTACTTCCGGATTGTCAAACGGCGGCACCAGCGTATTGAAGGCCGCTCCCGTTACGCACGGGTGGAGCAGCTCTGCCCACGGGAAGTCTTCGTAATAGCCGGAAGCATATTCGTTCCTGCTCAGGACAACCTCCAGCGATTCCGGGGTCAAGTCGGCCATATCCAGCTCGTGGCTGATCATGGCCATGGCCTTTTTGGAGGCATCTCCGTAGTGGATGAACTTGACATACTGGGGCGCAGGCTTGCCGTACATCTGCCCCACGGCAGTCCGCTCCCAGTCTTCCCTCAGCTCATAGAGGAACCAATAGCCGGCCACATCATAATCGAGCAGTTTGTAGGGGCCCGTTCCCACGGGCGGGTTGAACTGGAAGCTCAGCGGGTCTTCCACCTGTTCGAAAATGTGTTTGGGCAGGATGCGGCAGGCTCCCCAGCGGTCCAGGAACTGATAGTGCAAGCGGGAGTTGGGCTGGGTCAGCTCAAA
>JAAYMM010000043.1 GCA_012521335.1 Bacillota bacterium
GCAAACTCAATTACGGCAACCTGCATACCCAGGCAGATCCCTAAAAACGGTATTCCGTTCTCCCGGGCATAGCGGCAGGCCGCGATCTTCCCTTCAATACCCCGCTCCCCAAAGCCGCCGGGGATGATCATCCCGTCGATCCCTTTCAGCAGCTCAGGAGCGTTCTGCGGCGTCACTCCCTCGCTGTTCACCCATTTGATCTCCACATGCACGCCCGCAGCATAACCCGCGTGGTTCAGGCTTTCAATGATCGACAGGTAAGCATCGTGGAGCTTGGTGTACTTCCCCACCATGGCGATGACCACCTGGCCTGAACGGGCGTGGATTCTCTGCACTAGCTCCGACCATTCCCGCAGATCGGGAGGTGCAGTGTCCAGGCCCAGCTCCCGGCACACCACCTCATCCAGGCCTTCTCTATGCAGCATGAGCGGCGCTTCATAGAGATTGGGCAGGGTGAGGTTTTCAATGACGCAGTCGGGCTTCACATTGCAGAACAGGGCGATCTTATCGCGCAGCTGCTCCGGCAGGGGCCGGTCGGTGCGAGCCACAATGATGCTGGGCGAGATGCCCAAAGAGCGCAGTTCCTTCACGGAATGCTGGGTGGGCTTGGATTTGTGCTCCCCAGCCCAGCTGAGGTAAGGCACGAGGGTGACGTGGATGAACAGGCAGTTCTCCAGGCCCTGCTGCAGCGAGATCTGCCGGATGGCCTCCAAGAAAGGCTGGCTCTCAATGTCGCCCACTGTGCCGCCGATCTCGGTAATGAGCACATCCGCCTGGCTTTTCGCCGCGGCCCAGTAGATGGAGTCCATGATCTCCCCGGTGATGTGCGGGATGACCTGCACCGTCCTTCCTAGGTAGCCGCCGGACCGCTCCCGGCTGAGCACGCTCCAGTACACCTTGCCCGAGGTCAAGCTGGAAAACTCGGTGAGGTCTTCATCCATAAACCGCTCGTAGTGTCCCAAGTCCAGGTCAGTTTCCACCCCATCATCGGTCACAAACACTTCCCCGTGCTCATAGGGGCTCATGGTTCCCGGATCAACGTTCATGTAGGGATCAAGCTTGAGAGCGGCTACGCTCAGCCCCCTCTGCTTGAGCAGCCTGCCCAGGCTGGCTGCGGTAATCCCTTTGCCCAAGCCTGACACAACTCCACCGGTGATAAAGATAAACTTGGTCACGCTTTCAACCCCAATCTGTTGGCTTACCAGGGTCCAGCTACAGCCGATCATCCTCCTGATTATTCTTCAGAGAATTGTAACATACCAGACCCGCTGTGCGAACCCTTTTTTTGGTAAAATTGTTGCGATGCGGGCCTCCCACACAAGCTGCAGCAGCAGAAAACCCCCAGCTGGCTTTGCTGGGGGCTGAGCTCCAAGACATTCTCGAGTTAACCTAGCGGGGATTGTACATGCCCCTGCTCTGCATATAGTTGAAGATGCCTTCGCCGTGCTCCTGCTCCTCTTTCTGGATGTGGTTGAGCACCTGGCGGGCCCGGGGGTCGGTAAACTCGAACACCGCCGTGTCGTAGGTGCCTGAGACATATTTCTCCGTCATGAGCAGGTCTTGGCAGAGAGCCGCATCGCCCCCGGTCCCGGCACCTAGATGGGGCATGGCCGTTCCTCCCTGCCCCGCCTGTCGCGAAGCGGCCTGGGCCCGCTGCCCCTGCTGCATCTGGGGTATCGTCCCGCTGAGCAGCTGGTTGATCAGGTCCAGGTGGTGCTGTTCCTGAGCCGCGTAGTTCCTGAACAGCTGCTTCAGCTCCGGGTCCTGGGCATGCTGGGCATAGCTTGTGTACTTCTCGATGCAGAGCTCTTCATGTTTTTTCTGGTCTTCCAGGAGCAGGCGCTCCTTCTGGGTAAGGTTGAAGTTCATGCAGTCCACCTCCTACCCCTAGGCTTCCAGGTAGCGGGTGGATCTATTCCTTTACCGGCAGCGGCCTCACTGCCTGAACTCAGTCGGCAAAGGGAAGCCCTGGAGGGGCCTCGGCGGCAATCCTCCGCGTAGCGAGCTCGCAGTACTCTGGGACGATGTCGTAGCCCACGTACGGCCTCCCCGTGAGGGCCGCCGCCACGCAGGTTGTCCCCGACCCGCAGAAGGGATCCAGGATCACATCGTCGGTGTAAGAGAAGAGCCTGATCACCCGCTGCGCCAGCTCCACCGGAAAGGGCGCGGGGTGCCCCACCTTGCGGGCCGATTCAGGCGGGATGTTCCACACCGAGAGGGTAGCGTTCATGAACTCCTCCCGGGAGATATCCGATTCTCCCCGATCCGGTCTGCTGAACTCATCCTTGGCAAACACCAGGAGGTACTCGTGCAGATCCCTAAGGCGCGGCGCCTTGGCCGACAGCCAAGAGCCCCAGGCGCAGCTGCTGTTCATGCCCTGCCCCTTCTGCCAGATGATTTCGCCCAGAGGCTGAAAACCCAGGGCAGTGTGAATGCCGTAGAAATAGGCGTGGAGAGGGATATAAGGTTTGCGGCCCAGGTTCGCCAGGTTGATCACGTAGCGCCCTCCGGGGGTGAGCACGCGGTAGACTTCCCGCCCCACTTTGGCTATGAGGGTGAGGTACTCAAAAAGCCCTAGATCCTGGTCAAACTCTTTGCCGGCATTGTACGGCGGTGAGGTAAAGGCCAGCCCCACTGCGCCAGTGGGGATCTGATGCATATCCTCCGCGCTGTGGCAGTAGATCTGGTTGACCCATGCTTCGCGGGGCCGGTCAGGCACAGATCTCTCTGCCTGGTCAGCCAGCACCTCTTCCAACTGGGCGAAGACAGAAAAGAGGTCGTGTTTGTACAGGCTGCGGCTGTAAAAGCCCGAAGCATCGTGCCCTTCCCGGCTGGATGTGCCGAAAGGCGAAGTCCTTGTTCTGGCCACTGCGTTCACTCCAAAGCTTGTTCTCACTTCATTTATACCATGCAGGCAGATCTTGAAGCAAATGGGCCGGCTTTACCAGACCAGCTGGAAGCCGATCCCCTGCCCCACCTGCCACACTGCCGACAGCTTGCCAGTAAGCTTACAGGCAATGCTGTGGGCGGTTTCCCAGCGGTTGGGCCCGAGATGATAGCTGAAGCGGCTGGCGGCCGCCAAGCGGCCCAGGGTGAGCTCATAGGTCCCCTGGAGAAAGATGGAAGTCTCCTCGCCCGCCAGGCGGGCGCCTGCGCCCAGCCAGAGGCGGGAGAGGAAGCTGGAATAGAGGTCAAACTCCGCGGCTAGCACGGCGCTGTGCCCCCCTTGGACCTCGAGGCTCCCCCTCACCTCGTGAGCAGGCGAGAGTTTGAGGACCAGCTGCAGCCCCTGGGATGAGCCCAGGAGTGCCATGCTGTTTTGGTCCCGGGGCGGGACGAAAACAAAGTCCACGGGGGCATAGGTGGTGTACAGCTCATGCAGCCACATAGTATCCATACCCTGCAGGTGCTCCAAATCGGGGCCCCTAAACAGAACGGGGACCAGTAGATCCGTGGCGGTCAGCCCGGCGTGGTTGCCGCGGTTGGCCGCCAAAGACTTCAGCAGCTTGGGGGGAGTCAGGCTGATCACCAGATCGCCCACGTAGGGGTTCTGCAGATAGTTGTACACATTGGGCGGCAGCGCAGGGAACTTGAGCTCCTTGCTGAACTCGAGCCACTCCTCTTTGCTCCACGCCTCACCGGCATAGCCTGCGGCGTAATACCCGAAGGGATCGCTGCCGGAGAAGGCGTAGCGCACCAGCCCATCCTCTGCTGACAGGTACACTGTCCCGCCGGGATGGCGGCCCACCACTCGAGAACCGTCTCGGTAGAATACGAAATCAACGCCGGCAGCCACAAGGGCCTGAGCCTTGGCGTCCAGCCCCTCGGGGCAGGCCAGGTAGATGTTGAGATAGCTGTAGTATTCCATGTCTGGGCCCAGCGCCTGGTCCACTACGGCCACGAGGTCCACCAGCTCAATCTCGCCGAAAGACATACCGTGATCAGCATAGAGGATCACGTTGACATTTTCCAGGGCATCCTGGTGCAGATAGCGTCCGATGGCCTGATCAGAGCGGTGGAGCAAGTTGCGGTGGGCTTTGGGGCCGAAAAGATGTCCCTGTACATCGGTGCCGTACCACAGAACCTCAGCATAACCGTAGGTGTCCAGAATGTCCGGCACATTCAGCAGCGACAGGGCGGCCAAAGAATGCAGGCCCGGCACGCCGTAGAGGAAAAAGCCCCGGGACCTCTCTGGCAGATGTTCAAGCATCCCCAGTAGGATCTGGGCACCAGAGATCACCCTGCCCTTCTCCCTGTCCAGCACGCCCCAGCCGACGCTGCAGCCTTCCGCGTTGCTGGTGCCCGTCTTCAGGCGGGGGTAGATGATCTCCGTGCCCCCTAGATAAAGGGACACAGCATGTCTGATCTGCCCCCCTTCCCCAAACAAGCGCTGGATATTGGGCAGACGGCCCGCATCTAGTTCTCGGAAGAAATCCTGGGAACTGACTCCGTCCAGGTGCAAGATCAAATACGGGTGGGCTGCGCAGGCACCCACACTGCTGATGGCAAGAACTGCCGCGATGCAGAGCAACGACCACTTGTGCATTGAATCTCCATCTCCTTGAGTGTGCTTCAGCTCCTCAGCTGTGCAGCTTGATTGGTGAATCCTCCTTCTTGGATAGGTAGCCTTCAATAATGCCGGCCAAGGCCCTGGAACCGGTGACCAAAGCCTTGGTGGGCACCAAAAAGCGCGGGTTGTGCAGTTCGTTCACTGCCCCTTCCTGCCCGGAGCCCACAAAGAGCAGCACACCGGGCACCTCCTGGAGGAAGTAGCCCACATCTTCCCCCACCAGGCTGGCCAGCCCTTCCGTCACCACCCGCACATCGGGAAGCTTGGCGGCAAAGAAGCAGACCAGTTCTTCCACCACCTGGGCATCGTTGACCACTCCCGGGACCCCCCGCACATAGTCCAGCTCATAGGAACCGCCGTACAGCTCGGCCGCGGCCCTAAAGGCCTGGTGCAGCAGGCGGATGATCTGTTCCTGGTCTTCCAGGCGCATAGTGCGCACCGTGCCCGCCACCGTAACCCGCTCGGGAATAATGTTCACGGTGGTGCCCCCCTGGATCAGGCCGAAAGACACTACCTGGGGGTAGCTGGCGTTGGTGCAGCGCTGGGTCAGGGCAAACACATTCTGTACGCCAGCAGTGGCCATGGCTATGGCGTCCTTGGCGCGGTGGGGCAGCGCCCCGTGGCCTCCTAAGCCGTGGAACACAGCGTGAAAATGGTCCGTGTTCGCGGTGAGGGGCCCCGCCTGGAGGCCCACAGAACCCGCAGGAAGGCTCGGCCAGTTGTGGACTCCCACAAACCGATCAGGCATGACCCGGGCAAAAACCCCCGCTTTCAGCATGGACCGGGCTCCATCGCCCATCTCCTCGGCGGGCTGGAACACAGCCAGCAGCCGGCCTCGCAGGCGCTCCCTGTTTTCCGAGGCAAAGCGGCAGGCCGCGAGCACCATGGCCATATGGCTGTCGTGGCCGCAGGCGTGCATCACGCCGGGATTCTGGGAAGAAAAGCTCACGGCCGTTTCTTCTGTCATAGGCAGAGCATCCATATCGGCCCGCAGGCCCAGCGCTGGGCCAGGACTGCTGAACTCCATAAGTCCCACTACCCCGTGCCCGCCCACCTGGGTAGAGACAGAAAAACCCATCTCGCGCAGCTCCTCCGCGACGAAGGACGCGGTCCAGGCTTCCTCCAGCGACAGCTCGGGATGGGCATGGAGCTCCTGATAGACCCTCTCCACATACCTGGCAGTATCCATGGCTGACCTCCTCGTGAACAGCCCCGCCTAGATGGCGGCGGCTGCCCTGTGCAGTCTTGTTAGCGGTATGTATTCTGGTACCAGGTGTAAAATCCTGGTGCCCGCGGCAAGAAGCATAAAGAATGCCGCGCTAAAAGAGGTTGTTCAGAAAATGCGCTGCCACTCCACCCAAGAGCGAGCCGGAGCGGCGGACCGCATAGCCAAAAGCCAGGCTGACCAAGAAGATAGACAGCGCTCCCCCGGCAGGCTGAGTGAGGTTGTCTGCGAGTGTCCCCATGAAGTACCACCCGGGAATATGCAGAATCACAAACAGAACCGAGGTGATCATGTTGGCCGTCCAAAACGGCCAGCGCTCTTGGAGGCTGCCCTGGATGGCGCCGCGCATGAGAAACTCCTCAAAAGTAGGAGCAATCAGCAGGACGTTCACCAAGCCGAAGTCCAA
>JAAYMM010000044.1 GCA_012521335.1 Bacillota bacterium
GGCATCAGTGAGGTGACAGGCTTTCCCGAGATCCTGGAGGGCCGAGTGAAGACACTGCATCCCAAGATCCACGGCGGACTTCTAGCCCGCCTGGATCGGGAGGACCACCACAGGCAGCTCAGTGCGCACGGAATTGTGCCCATCGAGATCGTCTGTGTGAACCTCTACCCCTTCCAGGAAACCATTGCCCGGGAAGATGCTTCCCTGGAAGAAGCGATTGAAAACATTGATATCGGCGGTCCGGCCATGCTCAGGGCGGCGGCCAAGAATCATGAGCATGTGACGGTGCTGATCGATCCCGCGGACTACCCGGAAGTGCTGCGTCAACTGCGGGAGCAGGGCGAAGTGAGCCTAGAGACTAAGCGCAGACTAGCAGCTAAAGCCTTCCGCCATACCGCGGCCTATGATGCCCTGATCGCGGAGTACCTCACTGGGCTCACGGGGGAAGAGTTCCCCGAGAAGCTCACGGTCACCTACGAGCTGCAGCAGCCTCTGCGCTATGGGGAAAACCCCCACCAAAAGGCCGCCTTTTACCGCAAACCTTTGGGCTCCAGCTCTTCCCTCCCCTACGCCCGGCAGCTTCACGGCAAGGAGCTTTCCTACAACAACATCAACGATGCGGAAGCGGCCCTGCAGGTCGTCAGGGAGTTCTCGGAACCGGCCGCGGTGGCTGTCAAGCACACCAATCCCTGTGGAGTGGGTGTTGGTGCCACCCTCGCTGAGGCCTTCGCCAGGGCCTATGCCAGCGATCCCGTATCCATCTTCGGAGGGATCGTGGCCCTCAACCGCACGGTGGATCTAGAGACTGCAGAGCAGCTCCACGAGATCTTTTTGGAGATTGTGATCGCCCCTTCCTTTTCCCAAGAAGCCTTGGAGCTTCTGACCAAAAAGAAAAACCTGCGCCTTTTGGCCATTCCCCTAGATGCTCCGGCCCCTAGGGAAAAGAAGCTCACTTCCATAAGCTCCGGGCTCTTGGTGCAGGATCAGGACTACTATACCCTAGACCAAGCCCAGCTGACCGTGCCCACCAAGCGGCAGCCTACAGCAGAGGAATGGGCAGCCCTGCAGTTCGGCTGGAAAGTAGTCAAGCACGTGAAGTCCAACGCTATTGTGGTCTGCACCAAAGACAGGACGCTCGGCATCGGCGCCGGCCAGATGAACCGGGTTGGCGCGGCCCAGATCGCGCTGCAGCAGGCCGGGGAGCGGGCCCAGGGTGCCGTTTTGGCTTCCGATGCCTTCTTCCCCATGCCCGATACGGTGGAAGCTGCGGCCAAGGCTGGGATCACCGCGATCATCCAGCCCGGCGGCTCCATCCGCGATGCGGACTCCATCGCTCTGGCCGATGAATACAACATGGCCATGGTGTTCACTGGCATCCGCCACTTCAAACACTAAGTGGGAGGAGAGTCATGAAGGTGTTGATTGTAGGCAGGGGCGGTAGAGAACATGCCCTCTGCTGGAAGGTTAAGCAGAGCCCGTTAGTGTCCAAGGTTTACGCCGCTCCGGGCAGTGCAGGGATGGAAGATTGCGCGAGCCTAGTGCCCATAACAGAAAACGAGCACGCAGCCTTGGTACAGTTTGCCCACGAAGAAGGAATCGATCTGACCATCATCGGCCCAGAAGCGCCCCTGCTGGCTGGCTTGGCCGATCGCTTCCGAGAAGCTGAACTCAAGGTGTTTGGGCCCAATAGAACAGCAGCGGAGATTGAGGGAAGCAAGGCGTTTGCCAAAGGGCTGATGAAAAAACACCGGATACCTACGGCGGAGTATGCGGTGTTCGCGGATTACGCGGAGGCTAGGGCCTACCTCGAGCAAAAAAGCGCACCCATAGTGGTCAAGGCAGACGGCCTTGCTGCGGGTAAAGGCGTAGTGGTGGCCGAGACCATAGCGGAAGCGGAAGAGGCCATTCGGGAAATGCTCCTGAACAAGAAGTTCGGTGCGGCCTGTGGCCGGATCGTCTTGGAGGAGTATATGGCAGGAGAGGAAATTTCCTTGATGGCCTTGGTGCACGGAGAAACGGTCATCCCCCTGGAACCAGCGCAAGATCACAAGCGGGCCTACGATGGAGACAAGGGACCCAACACAGGCGGCATGGGCGCCTATTCCCCCGTTCCCCAGATCCAACCCGAGATCATCCAAGAAGCAGTGGAAACCACCCTCAAGCCCACCGCCAAGGCCCTGATCCAGGAAGGCAGACCCTTTACCGGGGTGCTCTATGCTGGGCTGATGATCACCAAAGAAGGCCCCAAAGTGATCGAGTTCAACGTCCGCTTTGGCGATCCAGAAACACAGGTGGTCTTGCCCAGGATGAAGTCGGATCTGGTAGAGGTGATTCTCCACCTCCTCGAAGGAGAAGAACCTGAGATCCGCTGGGACGAAGAGGGAGTCTTGGGAGTGGTGGCTGCAGCCAAGGGTTACCCTGGGGCATGCCAAACCGGCTCAATCCTGCACGGGTTGAGCCAGCTCAGCCCCGATGTGTACCTCTTCCACGCCGGCACCGCAAAGAACGAAGCAGGGCAGTTCATCACCGCAGGCGGCAGGGCTTTCCTCCTCGGAGCCAAGGGCA
>JAAYMM010000003.1 GCA_012521335.1 Bacillota bacterium
TCTTGGGTTACCGCACACCGTTGGAGCTCTTCCAGGAGGAACTATCGAAGCTGGACGCAACTGTGAAATGCTTTATAGAACGGGTTTCTGGCTAGCCGTTGCATTTGCTATTGCACTTTAGACAAACAGCAAAAAAGGAGCAGTTCGCACTGCTCCTAGCCTTGGCTTCGATACTATTAGAGTTTGCCCACCAGTTCGATGCCTGGGCGCAGGGTCTGCTGCCCGGGGCGCCACTTGGCGGGGCAGACCTGGTCGCCGTGTTTGGCCACGAACTGGGCGGCCTGCACTTTACGCAGAAGCTCAGAAGCGTCGCGGCCGATACTATTATCGTTGATCTCGTAAGAGACAATTCTGCCCTGGGGGTTGATGATGAAACTGCCGCGCAGAGCCATGCCTTCATCGTCAATATACACTCCAAAGTCTCTGCACAGCTTGCCAGTGGGATCGGCTAGCATGGGGTATTTGATGCGCTGGATGGTGCTGGAAGCATCATACCACGCTTTATGCACAAAGTGGCTGTCGGTGGAAACGGAGTAGATTTCGGTACCGATCTCCTGAAATTCCTCGTACAAGTCGGCTAGATCGCTTAGTTCGGTGGGGCAGACAAAGGTGAAGTCCGCTGGGTAGAAAACGAATACGGACCACTTGCCCAGGATGTCCGCTTTGCTCACATCCTTGAACTCCCCGTTGTGGAACGCTTTCACTGTGAAATCACTGACTTCTTTGCCGATAAGAGACATGCAGATCCTCCTTATGAGATGATAATAGTTATCGTTAGTATCAATTATACGGATTCCCTTGGAAGTGTCAAGATGCTTTGGTCGTTTTGGGCACGAATCCCGTCGCCAGGTGAACTGTAAAAAAATGGTGAATAGCAGGATTGGCAGGGTTATGCAGCGTATTAGAGGCGGCAAGCCACTGGTCCAGGAGTGCTTTGCCTGCAAGCAGAAGACCATGTATCCGGTTGGTCCGGGCTGGTGGTGCACTTCGTGCAGAAGGTTTTTGATGAGTGGTACTTGGCGACGTGATCAGGCAGTTGCGGCGCCCCTGCCTGGAACAGCGGTAGGCTGGCGCCGCCGCATTTTCCCCATGGTCGTTCTTGATTTTTGCCCCGGCAGCTGATATAATTGCTTTGTCACAGGGTGCGCCTATAGCTCAGAGGATAGAGCACCGGCCTCCGGAGCCGGGTGCGCAGGTTCGAGTCCTGCTAGGCGCGCCATTTCTTTTGCGCAAAATGGGTTGTTGATGCTCCTCCGCAGTGAGGAGCTTTTTTGCTGTCTGTTCTGGAGGGAAGGATTTGCCAGGGTGCTGTCCAACTAATAACTCAGCGGCTTAACCGAACAATAAGGCGTGAAAGGGAGGACTGAGATGACAGCCAAGATCATCGATGGCAAGGCGATAGCACAAGAAATCAGGGCTGATTTGGCTAAACAGGTGGCCAAGCTCACTGCCCAAGGCAGAACCCCCGGTCTACATGTGGTGTTAGTTGGAGATAATCCTGCCTCCAAGGTTTACGTTCGTTCCAAACAGAGGGCTTGTGAGGAGGTGGGCATCGCCTCCACAGTACACCGGCTGGCAGAAGAAACCACCCAAGCCGAGCTTCTGGACCTAATTGAGCGGCTCAATGCCGATGACAGGGTTCATGGTATTTTGGTGCAGCTGCCCCTGCCGGGCCACCTGAACGAAGAAGAGGTGATCAATGCCATCTCTCCTGCTAAAGATGTGGATGGTTTTCACCCCATCAACGTGGGCAAGCTGCAGACCGGGACAGGAGGTTTTGTACCCTGCACTCCCGCGGGCATCTTGGAGCTGGTCAAGCGCACCGAAGTGCCCATTGCTGGCCAGAACGTGGTGGTGATCGGGCGCAGCAACATAGTGGGCAAACCAGTGGCCACGCTGTTCCTGCAGGAAAATGCCACCGTGACCATCTGCCACTCCCGAACCAAGGATGTGGCGGCGGAGGCCCGAAGGGCGGATATCCTCATCGCTGCAGTGGGCAGACCCAAACTGGTGAAAAAAGACTGGGTGAAACCAGGGGCTGTGGTCATTGATGTGGGCATCAACAGAGTGGATGGCACTATCGTCGGCGATGTGGACTTTGACGAGGTGAAGGAAGTGGCTGGAGCCATCACTCCCGTGCCGGGAGGAGTGGGTCCCATGACCATTGCCATGCTGCTGAAAGCCACGGTGGAAGCAGCCGCTAAGGCGTGAAAGGCTGAGCAAAGTGGCGCATGAGGGTTACCAGGTGCCGAGCCTGTGAGACCTTGCCCCCTGCGGGAATGGCCCAGCCATACGTCTTGCGGAAAGGTTCCGGTTCCCAGAGGGGTGCGAAGCAGTTTTCCCAAGTGGGCCCTTCCAGCTTGTCCCAGAGAGGGGCTAGAGCCAGTAGGGCATAGAGCTCATCGGCCAGGTTTTCTTCCACAATGGCTAGGTCCACCAGGTTGTGACGCCAGGCGTAAAGCAGCTCTTCGCTGGACTCGGTGTGCTGCAGAGTCCATGGCAGTTCATTGGCTAGAATCTCAGGTTCTAGCCATTTTTTTAGCGCTGCGAATTCTTCGGCGCTGCTGCAGACCCACAGAGCCGGCTCTTCAGGCGGGGTTACGGTAACCGGCGTGACCAAAAGGGGCAGGAGCAGCAGGGGCAGTAGGGCTAGAGAGATCAAGAGCGCGATGAGCAGAGGGCTGGTAGGTGCAGGGGGCGGATCATAGACGGGAGGGTGGGGGTTGCGCTGTTTCTCCCGTTTGGCATCCAAAGCTTCCTTTTTGGTGCGGATGTACTTTTTCTGTTCCTCCAAATAGTCTTTGTAGCTCAAAACAGCACCCCTTTCCTTTGACTTTCGTAGTATGTCCCAGAAAAGGGGAGGATATTGGCAGCAAGTGTAGTATAGACTAAGTGACAAATGTATAGCCGAGTTGGTGTCGGCCTGCCGCAGGCACGGCAGGGCGAAGAATAGGGAAGTTGGGCTCGGAAACGAGAAACCACGCGGTCCCGCCACTGTATACAAGGAGCGGTCCATGCAATCCACTCACGTGATGTGGGGAAGGAATGGATGCGCGATGATCTGGGAGCCAGGAGACCTGCCAACTCGAAAGCTGTCAGGACCATCTTGCGCGGAAAGGAGGGTACTGTTTTTTGTTCTCCCTAGCGACAGCGGTGTCCTAGGGTATTCTTCTTTGTTGGGAGAGATTTAGGATGAAGAAACGTCTATTCTTGCTTCTGTTCTTGGTCGCGGCTGTGGCCGGCACGGCCTGGGCTGCTCCCCAGCGCATAGTCTCTTTGGCCCCGAGTATCACTGAGAATCTCTTCGCCTTGGGTGTGGGCGATCGGGTGGTTGGTGTGACCAGCTGGTGTGATTACCCCGAGGAAGCGAAAACCAGGGCGATCGTGGGCGATGCCATCAGCCTCAACCTGGAAGTACTGTTGAGCTTGGAGCCTGATCTGGTAGTGGGTGATGCCACTTTGGTGCAGAGCCACCTCGACACCTTGCAGAGCTTCGGCATTCCAGTCTTTGTGATCGCTCCTGCCACCATATCCGAAATCCAAACGGCCCTGATCGAGTTGGGGGAGGCGGTGGGAGCCCCTGAGCGGGGAGAGGAGTTGGCTTTGGCCATGGAGGCGAGGCTAGCCGAACTGGTGGCTTCGGTGCAGCGCAGCTTCCGGCCGCGGGTGTGGATCGAAGTGTGGCATGACCCGCTGATGACCGCTGGACCAGGCAGCTTCATGCATGAACTGATTGAGTTGGCGGGAGGGGAAAACATCGCTGGCGATGCGGATAGCCCCTGGCCCATATTCAGCGAGGAGCTGGTGATTGAGCGCGATCCCCAAGTAGTGCTGCTGACTGCCTACAATTTGGCAGAAGCCCTCAGCAGGCCCGCCTGGCAGGCTACCAGTGCCTACCAGAACGGTTGTGTATACGAGGTCAACCCTGACATCTTCTCGCGCACAACACCCCGGATTCTAGATGCCCTGGCTGAACTGATCACTATCTTCGACGAGGTCCAGCCATGAGTCGAGCAGTGCGCCGCTGCGGCGGCGCCTTTCTGCTCCTGTTCTTGGCGGCGGTTGTGGCCACAACCCTGGGTTCGGTGCGCATCAACCTAGGCCATGTCCTGGGCATCCTGGTTTCCCGCCTGCCCGGACTGGGCAAGCTGGTTGAGCCCACCTGGCCCTTAGCCCATGAGATGATCGTTTTGCGGGTTAGGCTGCCTAGGGTGCTGTTGGCTCTAGTTGTGGGCGGGGGTCTGAGCGTGGCCGGGGTCCTGTTCCAGGGCAGTCTGCGCAATCCCCTGGCTGACCCCTACATCATCGGTGTTTCTTCCGGCGCTTCTTTAGGAGCCGCAGTGGGCCTGCTGCTGGTCATCCCCCGGGGGTGGGTGGGCCACGGGTTCCTGCCCCTTTTTGCCTTTGCCGGTGCGGTTCTGGCCACCCTGGCCGTTGCCCGGTTGGGACAGCGCCGGGGAAGGTTGGAACCGACGGGCTTGCTTCTCGCGGGAGTGGCCGTGGGGGCCTTCCTTACGGCATTGGTCTCCCTGCTCATGGTGCTGCGCATTGAAAACCTGCAGGATGTCTACCTTTGGCTCATGGGCAGCCTTTCTGGGCGTACCTGGGGCCACTTGTCCATGGCGGTTCCCTATGTTGCGGTGGGCCTGGTGCTGGCACTTTTTCTTGCCAAAGACCTCAATGTCTACCTGCTGGGTGAGGAAGCGGCCCACAGCCTGGGCATTGATGTGCAGAGAGTGCAGCGCCTGGTGTTGATCACCGGCGCGCTCATGGCCGCTGCCTGCGTGGCTGTCTCCGGAGTGATTGGCTTTGTGGGCCTGATGGTTCCCCACGCCCTGCGCCTGATAGTGGGGGCAGAACACCGCAGGCTGGTTTTCCATTCGTTGTGGGCTGGAGCTCTGTTTCTGCTCGTAGCCGATACCCTGGCCCGCACCGTGTTTGCTCCCCTGGAAGTGCCAGTGGGCATCGTCACGGCTTTTGTGGGCGGGCCGTTTTTCATCTACTTGCTGAAACGAGGTTCTGATTTCTATGGCTAAAGTGCGTGTAGACAGGGTGAGCTACGCCTACGATGCTGAGCCGGTGCTGGATGATGTGAGCTTGAGCTTACAGCCGGGACGCTTTTACGCGGTGGTGGGGCCTAACGGAGCCGGAAAATCCACATTGCTCAAGCTCTTGGATGGGTACATCCAACCTCAGAAGGGTGCGGTGTACCTCAACGACAAAGACCTGCGCAGCTACAGCGTGGCAGAGCTGGCGAGGGAAATCGCGCTCATCCCCCAGAGCTCTTATTACTTCCCCTTCACGGTAGAGGAGATGGTGCTCTTGGGGCGCTCTCCCTTCTATTCCCGCTTGGGCACGCCAAGCGAACAAGATAGGCGCATCGCCCAGGCCAGCATGGAGGTGACCGGCATCGCCCATCTGGCTAAGCGGCTAGTCAGTGAGCTCAGTGGTGGGGAGAGGCAGCGCGTAACCATCGCCAGGGCCTTTGCTCAGCAGACGGAAGTACTGCTTTTGGATGAACCCACTACCCACCTGGATCTGGAACACCAGATTAACACCTGTCAGCTCCTCAAGGAGCGCAGCAGGGAAGGGGTGACGGTGGTGGCAGTGCTTCACGATCTCAACCTGGCGGCAAGTTTCTGTGACTACATCTTCGTTCTAGATGCAGGCAGGCTCCGGGAAGAGGGGCCGCCCGGGGAAGTATTCACTCCAGAGTTGATCGCCCAAGTGTTCAAAGTGACTGTCCCCAGCTTGCGCCACCCCGTGACTGGCCGGCCGATCATCACGCCATAAAAGCAGATCCTCCCGGTTATACTACCAACAGGTAGAGAAAGGGAGGTTGAGGGGACATGAAGTGGCGCTCGCTGATGGGCATCGCCATCCTGGTGCTCATGGGTTTTTTCCTCTGGTCCATCTTCTCCCCTGCGGAAGCACCCTTAAGCGAAACTCCGGCTGAATCCCAAGAACCCAGGGGCAGCTGGGAGGAGCCGGTGGTGCAGGTGGTACAGAAGGTGGGGCCTGCCACGGTGAAAATCGAGACCACTAGGGAAGTTCTGGTGGATCAGTTCTTTTTCCAGCAGCTGGAGAAGAGGCAGGGCATAGGCTCAGGGGTGATCTACCGGGAAGATGGGTATATTCTCACCAACAACCACGTAGTGGCTGGGGCAGAAGAAATCCGGGTGCAGCTGGCTGATGGGCGTTCCTTCCCAGGCCAGGTGGTGGGAGGGGATCCCCTGACCGACCTGGCGGTGGTGAAGGTGGAAGCTCGAGACCTGCCCGTGGCCCCCTTTGGGGATTCTAACGAACTGCGGGTGGGTCAAGGGGTGATCGCCATCGGCAACCCGCTGGGACAGGACAACACGGTGACTACGGGAGTTGTGAGTGCCCTGAACCGCGACCTTTTGGTGGATCCCCGAGAAAACCGCTACCTGGAGGGCATGATTCAGACCGATGCAGCGATCAACCCGGGCAACTCTGGGGGGCCGCTCATCGACTACCAGGGCCGGGTGATCGGTGTGACCACGGCCATCATCGAGCAGGCCCAGGGCATAGGTTTTGCCATTCCTTCCTCCACCGCCAAGGCTATCGGTGACCAGATTATCTCCCACGGACGGCCCCTGCGCTTGGGAGTGCTGGGCGGTTCACTCACGCCTGCCCTCGCCCATAGCATTCGCGAGCAGACGGGTCTCAAACTTGCTGTGGAGCGGGGCGCCTTTATCACTAGAGTGATTGCCGATACCCCCGCGGCGGCCGCAGGCCTGGCCCAGGGGGACATCATCACGGCGGTGAACGGGCAGGAGATCGCTGGCATGCGAGAACTGCGGGACGCTGTGCAGCAGGCGGGGTTTGGCGGCAGACTGCAGCTCACCTACTATCGCGGTGAAGCGCAGCTGCAGGCAGAGGTAACCCTATAGATAGGGACGAAGCAGGGGCATGCTTGTGCCATAGATATCATGCGGACTTGGCCAAGTCTGCTTCTTTTTTTTCCCCTAGTTGTGTGTTATGATACTATTACCGCTTGTGCATTTTCTGGTAAGGGAGTCAGAACATGTATGTAGTCTGCAGTGAGCATTTGGAACAGGCCATCGAGGAGTTCGTGGACGTGTACGAAATGCCCCCCGATCTCTATGAACTGGGAGAGGTCTCGCTCACAGATTGGACAGCGCCGAACCGCTGCACCTTTTGTGATCGTCCCCCCAAGTACTTAGTGGTCTAGGGAGGGTTCTTCTGTGCATGTCCAGATCCTAGCTGTAGGGAAGGTCAAAGAGCAGTACCTGCTGGAGGGAATAGAAGAGTACAGCAAGCGCATAGGCCGCTACGGACGCCTGGAGATCGTTGAGCTCAAGGAAGAAAGCTTTAGCGAGCCCCTCAGCGAGAAAGAGGTGCAGGAGATTCTGCGGCGGGAAGGGGAGCGCATTCTCAAGGAACTGAGGCCCAGAACCTTCGTGGTGGCTTTGGATCGGGGTGGACGGGCCTTCTCCTCGGAGCAGTTTGCCGCGGAACTCCAGCGGGTGGCAGTGGGTGGGCTCAGCCAAGTAGCCTTTGTGATCGGGGGATCCTTAGGCCTAGATGCGCGGGTTTTGCAGCAGGCCGATCTCATCCTTTCCTTTTCCAAGTTCACTTTTCCCCACCAGCTCATGCGCTTGATTTTACTGGAGCAGATCTACCGAGCGTTTACCATATTAAATAATGAAAGGTATCACAAATGAAGGAGCAGAAGGAGGTGTGTTTATGCGCTGGAATAAGATCTCTGATGCAGTGATTCGCCGCCTGCCGCTTTATCTTCGGGTTCTGGATGAGCTGTCCAATGAAGGGGACGTACCCTTGATCTCCTCCCAGGAGTTGGGCGTGAAAGCGGGGGTGGGCCCAGCTTTAGTGCGCAAAGACTTGGCGTGGTTCGGTGAGTTCGGTAAGCAGGGCGTGGGTTATGAGGTCGGCTTTCTGCGCAACGAGCTGAGGAAGATCCTCAACTTAGAACAGGAGATGGCAGTGGCCCTTGCTGGTGTGAGCAGCTTAGGCAGGGCCTTAGCCCGCTACCATCTCAAGCGCTACGCCGATAACGACAGCTTCAACCTGCGCCTGGCGGCCTTGTTTGACAGTGATCCCGCTAAGGTTGGGACTGAGGTAGAGGGGATTACCATCGCTTCGTTGGAGGAAATCCCCCAGAAAGTGGCTGAGGAGCAGATCAAGATCGCCATCCTGGCCGTCCCCTCAGATGCTGCCCAGGACGTGGCCAACCGTTTCATCCGGGCAGGGGTGAACTGCATTCTCAACTACGCTCCTGCCAAACTGCAGGTACCCGATACCGTTCAGGTGGCGTCCGTGGACCTGTCTTTGGAGCTGCAGCGCTTGGCCTATTACGTTCCCAAACATGCGAACTAGGTAAGGAGGCGGCACATTGACACAGAACGTAGATTTACTCGTGATTGGCGGAGGACCTGCCGGTTACGCAGCGGCCATCCGCGCCACCCATCTGGGCAAGACAGTGGTGCTGGTGGAAAAGCGCCGGTTGGGAGGAACCTGCCTCAACCGCGGCTGCATACCCACAAAAGCCCTCTTGGAGAGCGCGCACTTTTACGCCGGGCTGGGCTCAGCAGCGAGCCACGGAGTGGAAGTGGAAGTAAAGGGACTGGATTACAGCCAGGTGGTGAGCAACAAGGACAGAATCGTGGAGAACCTCGTGTCCGGTCTGCAGTTTCTCATGAAGAAGCGGCAGATTACCGTGCTGGCAGGGGAGGCGCGTTTTCTGCCTTCGGGAGCGATCCAGGTGGGCGAGGAAGTGTTCCAACCTGCACATGTTCTGGTGGCTACGGGCACCGAACCCTTCCAATTACCAGGGCTGGAGGTGGATGGTGAGCTTGTGGTGAACAGCGACCAGCTGCTGGATCGGACCACTCTGCCTCGGTCTTTGGTGATTGTGGGCGGGGGCGTGATCGGCTGCGAGTTTGCCACCATTTTTGCCGAGTACGGTGTAGAGGTAACCATAGTGGAACTCATGCCCCGCATCCTGCCAACGGAAGATGCCGAGATCAGCCAGGCCATGGCCAGGGAGTTCAAGAAGCGCAAGGTCAAGGTGCTCACAGAAGCGAAAGTGGCGGGCATAGAGCGCGGGGCCCACGCCCGGGTAACGGTTGAGCAGAAGGACCGCACCGCAGAGTTAGAAGCTGAGCTGGTTCTGATCTGCGTGGGGCGCAGGCCCGTGCTGCCAGATGGTTTCCCCGGCGAGCGGAACGCCAAAGGTTACATCCAAGTCAATGAACGCTTCCAGACTTCTGTACCCAACATCTACGCCGCGGGTGATATTATCGGCGGAGTGCAGCTGGCCCATCTGGCCTTTGAGGAAGGCTGGGCTGCGGTGAACTTCATGTTTGATCAGCCTGCCCGCAATCAGTGGTTTGTGCCCGCCTGCGTGTATACGAAGCCGGAGATTGCCGCGGTAGGCTTAACCGAGGAGCAAGCTAGGGAGCAATACGGAGAAGTGCTGACTGCCAAGTATTCCCTGAAGGGCAACGGCAGGGCTGTCATAGCCCGGGAGGATGCGGGGTTTGTGAAGTTCGTAGCCGCACCAGACGGGAAAGTGCTGGGCGTGCATATCATCGGCCCCCAGGCCACCGAGCTCATTGCCGGGGCGGCCCTGGCCCTGGAGCAGGGGATGACCCTGGAAGAGTGGGCTCAGGTGATTTACCCCCATCCCACCGTTTCCGAGTCCATTAAGGAAGCTGTGCTCAGTGCCCTGGGCTGCGGGCTGCATTCGGTATAGCTGCGATCAGGGCGCGGGTGAAATATACATAATATAAGTACTGAGGAGGAAGATAGATGCTAAGCGACATTGAAATCGCCCAACAGGCGAAACTGCAACCCATAACGGAAATCGCCGCCAAGATTGGCTTGACAGAAGATGATATTGAGCTGTACGGCAAGTACAAAGCGAAAGTGAGCCCGGGAGTGTACGATCGCGTTAAAGACCGGCCCAACGGCAAGTTGATCTACACTACCGCGATCACGGCTACGCCAGCGGGCGAAGGCAAGACCGTGACCACGATCGGTCTCACCCAGGCTCTGGGTAAATTGGGGAAGAAGGTCATGGCTTGTCTGCGCGAACCATCCCTGGGCCCCACCTTCGGAGTAAAAGGCGGCGCGTCCGGAGGCGGATATGCGCAGGTCGTACCCATGGAAGACATTAACCTGCACTTCACTGGAGATATCCATGCGGTAACCACCGCCCACAACCTGCTCAATGCCCTGCTGGATAACCACATCGCCCAAGGCAATGCCCTGAACATCGATCCTAAGCGCATCGTACTTCGCCGGGTCATGGATATGAACGACCGGCAGCTCCGCAACATCGTCATCGGTCTGGGCGGCAGAGGCGATGGCTATGTGCGTGAAGCTGGCTTCGACATTTCCGTGGCCTCGGAAATCATGGCCATCTTGTGCCTGGCTTCGGATCTGCAGGACCTCAAAGAGCGCGTAGGCCGCATGCTGGTGGCCTATACCTATGACCGCAAACCCGTCTATGCTCGGGATCTCAAAGCCGAAGGCGCCATTGCGGTGATTATGAAAGACGCCATCAAACCCAACTTGGTGCAGACGCTGGAAGGGCAGCCCGTGTTTATCCACGGTGGGCCGTTCGCCAACATCGCCCACGGCAACAACAGCATCATCGCCACCCGCACGGCTCTGAAGCTGGCTGACTATGTGGTGACTGAGGGCGGCTTTGCGTCTGACCTGGGCGCGGAGAAGTTCTTCGACATCGTTCACGGCTACTCTGGGCTGAAACCGGACGTGGCCGTACTGGTGGCCTCGGTACGCGCCTTGAACATGCATGGCGGTGTACCCAAGGAAGAAGTGCAGATCACTAACCTGGAAGCTCTGCGCAAGGGCCTGGCCAATTTGGACAAGCACGTGGAGAACCTGCGCAAGTTCGGACTGCCCATCGTGGTGGCCCTCAACCAGTTCCCCACCGATGACCCAGAAGAGCTGAATCTAGTACGTGAACACTGCGCTGAGCTGGGTGTACGCTGTGCCATCTCCCGGGTGGTTGCTGAGGGCGGTGCTGGCGGTGAAGAGTTGGCCAAAACCGTACTCGAAGTGCTGGAGACAGAACCGGCACAGTTTAAGCCGCTCTACGACTGGAAACTACCCATTAAGAAAAAGCTGGCCATCTTGGCTAAGGAAATCTACGGTGCCGATGATGTGGTCTACGCCCCCAAGGCGGAGACATCCATCAGGGATCTCACCAGACTGGGCTATGGCGAACTGCCCGTGTGCGTGGCCAAGACCCAGCACTCCATTTCCGACAATCCCAAACTGAAGGGCGCCCCGAAGGGCTGGAAGCTCACCATCACCGATGTGCGGCCTTCCTTGGGAGCGGGATTCCTGGTCTGCTTGGCCGGCGATATTATGACCATGCCCGGCCTGCCTGCCAAGCCAGCGGCGGAAAACGTAGACATCGATGCTGAAGGCCGGATAACCGGTTTGTTCTAGGGGGTTTACAGGGGAGCAAAAGGCACAGGGCCCGTGCGGGCCCTGTGCTGCGCCTCGGCCCAGGCCGAAAAAGAGGTTGTGCATTACGCGGACAAGTGATATACTAACGAAGAATGGTCGTGCAGGCTCTGCACAGCCGGTTTTTTCCCCTATAGGAATTCCTATGGGGGAGTTTCTTTAGTTAGGGAGGACGCTGAGATGAGTGTTTTGCAAAGACAGAAGCAGGAGCTGATCTCCGCTCTGCACGCGGCCATTGATGCGGCCAGAGCCTCCGGTAAGCTGGAGGTGGAGTCGGTACCGGAAATCGGGCTGGAAATCCCCAGGGAAAAGCAGCACGGTGACTTTGCTTCCAATATTGCTTTGGTTATGGCCAAAGCTGCACGCAAGGCTCCTCGCGAAGTGGCCCAGATCATCGTGGAACACCTGCCCCAGGGGGGCGTTATCCGCGCAGTTGAGGTAGCTGGCCCCGGCTTTATCAACTTCTTTTTAAGCCATGATTGGCTGTACGATACTCTGAGGACCATAGAAGCTCAAGGGGAAGCCTACGGCAACTGTCAGTACGGCGCCGGGGAAAAGGTACTCCTGGAATTCGTCAGCGCTAACCCGGTGGGGCCCATGAACGTGGTGAACGCAAGGGCAGCCGCTGTTGGCGATACCTTGGCGCGCCTGTTTGAGGCGGTTGGCTACCATGTGGCCACGGAGTTTTACGTGAATGACGCCGGAAACCAGGCCGATGTGTTTGCCCGTTCTCTGGAAGCCCGCCTGCAGCAGCTCACCAATCCCGACTATCCGTTTCCTGAAGACGGTTATCCTGGAGATTATGTCCGTGAGTTAGCGCAAGTACTTCAGGCAGAACGGCCTGATCTGCTGGAGCTGCCCTATGAAGAGCGTATCGCCTTCTGCAAGCGCTGGGGCACCGATAAGATGGTGGAGATGCAAAAGGCTGACCTCAAAGCGTACGGAGTGGAGTTTGACCTCTGGTTCCGGGAGCGCGACCTGCATGCCAGGGGTGCTCTGGAAGCGGTCATTGACCTTTTGAGGCAGAAAGACCTGCTTTACGAAGAGGATGGGGCTCTCTGGTTCAGATCCACTAGGTTTGGCGATGACAAGGACCGGGTGATTGTCAAGAGTGACGGCACCTACACCTACGTTACCGCGGATATCGCTTACCACCATGACAAACTCCAGAGGGGCTTCGCCAAACTAATCGACATCTGGGGGCCAGACCACCACGGCTACATTGGACGAATGAAGGCGGCCATCCAGGCTTTGGGCTACAGTGAAGATACTCTGGAAGTGCTGATTCTGCAGTACGTGGCTCTGCTGCGTGACGGACAGCCCGTGAAGATGTCTAAGCGCGCCGGCGAGTTCATTACCATGCAGGACCTCCTCGATGAAGTGGGGAAAGATGCGGCTCGCTTCTTCTTCCTGAACCGGAGTCCCGAGAGCCACTTGGACTTTGATCTGGGCCTGGCCGTGCAGCAGACCAACGAGAACCCCGTATTTTATGTGCAGTACGCCCATGCCCGCATCTGCAGTGTGCTGCGCCAGGCCAAAGAGCAGGGACTTGTGGTGCCCACCTGCGGCCAGGTGGATTTGAGCCTGCTGCAGCATGAAGCGGAGCTGAACCTGCTCAAACAGCTCGCGGCTCTGCCGGAGGAACTGCTCCAGGCGGCGCTGCTTAGGGAACCGCACAGATTGACCCGCTACGCGCTGGATCTGGCCGGTTTGTTCCATACCTTCTATACCTTCTGTCATATTCTAGGCGAAGAAGCTGCACTGAGGGATGCCCGTCTGGTGCTGGTGTCCAACGTTCGGGTTGTGCTCAGGAAAGTGCTAGGTCTTTTGGGCGTGGATGCCCCCGAGCAGATGTGAGGATGGTGACCTATGGGTTTTAAGGACAGCATTAGGACGTTTTGGCGGGCCCTGAAGCTCAGCTACGAACATATCGGTAAGGTGATGGTCACAAACCTGATCTGGTTTGGGGCAGGGTTTTTCCTGCTGCTGCTGTTCACCTATCTGCCAGTACAGAGCGATTGGTTCTTCGCCTTGGTACTCCTGGGCACGCCCATCACCATCGGCGGAGCCTTGGGCGCGGTGCATTTCCGCATGAACGCGCTGGTTAAGGGTGAGGAAACGGTGTTCGGTGATATCTGGGAGGGTTTTCGGCGCTACTTTTTCCGAGGGGCGATCCTGGCGATCCTGGCGGTCTTGGGTTTTGCCATTCTTTTCTTTAATATTTGGTTCAGCCAGAACTACCCCAGCAAACTGTTTCTGCTCCTTTCCGGCTTTTGGATCTGGGGTATCGTCCTCTGGTACGCCATGCACCAGTTTGTGTTCCCCTTTGTGGTGAACCAAAACGCGGGGGTGTTCAGCGCCTTGAAAAAGGCTGCCCTGATGGTCTTGGACAACCCTTGGCCCAGTTTCCTCCTGGTGATCTTCAGCCTGATTGTGATTGTGATCAGTGTGGTCTTCGCAGCGCCGCTGCTCATTTTCCTCGCCAGTTTTCTGGCGCTACTTCAGAACTGCTTCTACCATGAGCTCATGGTCAAATACGAACTACTAGCTGCAGAAAAAGACGGAGAATCGGAAGGGGAGGACCAGGTGTGAGCAAGTTTGTGTTCGTAACAGGAGGCGTGGTGTCCAGTCTGGGTAAAGGTATTACCGTGGCATCCCTGGGCAGGCTGCTGACAAGCAGGGGGCTGAAGGTGAGCGTGCTCAAGTTTGACCCCTATCTCAATGTAGACCCAGGCACCATGAGCCCTTTTCAGCACGGCGAAATCTTTGTCACCGATGATGGGGGCCAGTGCGACTTGGATCTGGGCCACTACGAACGGTTCATAGACACCAACTTAACCAAGGACAGCAACATCACCAGCGGTAAGATTTACTGGTCTATCCTTTCCCGGGAGCGCAGGGGGGGATATGACGGCGGCACGGTTCAGGTCATTCCCCATGTCACCAATGAAATCAAGGACCGCATTTGGTCCTTAGCCAAGAGCAGCGACGCCGATGTGATCCTGGTGGAAATCGGCGGTACGGTGGGCGATATTGAGGGGCTTCCCTTCCTGGAAGCCATCCGCCAGTTCAGGATGGATGTGGGCCGAGAATCGAGCCTTTTCATTCATGTCACCTTGATCCCCTACGTGGCTGCGGCTAAAGAGCTGAAGACCAAACCCACGCAGCACAGTGTGAAGGAACTGCGCAGCATCGGTATCCAGCCCGATGTCATCGTCTGCCGGAGCGAAGCTCCCATAACCGAGGAGATCCGGGCCAAAGTGGCCTTGTTCTGCAATGTCGAAGAAAGGGCAGTTATTCCCAATCCTGATGTGGAAAGCATTTATGAGATTCCCCTGTGTTTTGCCGAGGCCCGCTTAGACGAGATCGTTTTGGAGAAGCTAAACCTGACCGCGGGCCCGGCGGATCTGGAGTCGTGGCGGGAGCTTGTATCCAAGATTAAGGGTCTGCGCGACCAGGTTGAGGTGGGGATTGTAGGGAAGTACGTTTCTCTACCCGATGCGTACCTCAGCGCGGCGGAAGCGCTGCGCCACGCCGGATTCCACCATGGAGTGGAGGTGGCGGTACGCTGGATCGAGGCAGAAGACTTGGAGCGGGGCAGGCTGGAAGTATTGGAAGGCCTAGATGGAATTTTGGTTCCTGGAGGATTTGGGCACCGCGGTGTGGAAGGAAAGATCAAGGCAGCGCAGTATGCTAGAGAGCACAGAGTCCCGTTTTTTGGAATCAGCCTGGGGATGCAGTGTGCCGCTATCGATTTGGCCCGTCATGTACTCGGGCTGGAAGGGGCAGGCAGTGTGGAGTTTGGCAGCTGTGCTCACCCAGTAATCAGTTTTCTTCCAGGATGCCCCGAAGTTACCGGTTTGGAGGGATCCATGCGCATCGGGACCTACACCTGCCAGATTCAGCCCGGTTCGCGCAGCGCCGCTTGTTACGGCGAGAGCATCGTGCAGGAGAGGCACAGGAACCGCTATGGGTTAAACCAGCAGTATGTAGAAAGCCTGGTTGGAGCGGGGATGCGGGTGGCAGGCCTTTCCTCCGAAGGGCTAGTGGAGATCATCGAACTGGAGGATCATCCGTGGTTTGTGGGAACCCTGTTCCATCCGGAGTTTAAGTCCCGGCCCACGCGGCCCCATCCGCTGTTTGCCGGATATATCGGAGCCATCCTGGAAAATAGAAAGGGTTAACCACTGGGAGGTGTGCTTATGCTTCGAATGAAAGTGAAAGCAGTGGGCATAGATCGCGAAACCCTTTTTCCTGTAGTCATCCTCACCGACGAAGGGGAAGAATCCTACGTTCCGCTGCTCATCGGCCCTGCTGAAGCAAACGCCATCGCAGTCGTCCTAGAGAACGTGGAAGTACCCCGGCCCTTAACCCACGACCTGCTGCTTAGTTCAGCACTGGCCCTGGGGGCCAAGGTAGATAAGGTAGTAATCACTGACTTAAGTGAAGATGTATATTACGCGGAAATACACTACCTGCAGGGAGGCAAGACGGTGCGCGTGGATGCCAGGCCTTCAGATGCCATTGCTTTGGCTCTGCGGGCGGGCGCGTCCATCTACGTGGATGAGAAGATTATTCCCCACGCCATCACCGTGCCCAAAGAGGAGGATCCAGAACTGGAGGAGTTCCGCTCCTTCCTAGAGAACCTATCGCCCGATGATTTCCGGCGGGAGAACTAATTCCAGGCAATTTTGCATAGCTCTAAATTTTCGGCGCATACTCTTTCCTAGAAAGGGTGTGCGCCATGTTCATGCAGAATAATCAACGCGGATTAGCGGTAGTCATCTTGCTTCTACTCCTGCCGGCTGCGGCCTGTGCCCACGGCCCCCAGTGGAAATTGGTTCATGGGGATGTGTTGCAGGTGCTGCTGGATGAGCATAGACTGCTGGTAGCCTGCGACGGACAAGAACAGTACTTAAGCCTCGAAGAGGATTGTAGAATCTTTCGGCAGGGTCAGCCCGTGTCTTTGGCTTCGCTGCGGCCGGTGGGGCCTGAGGCGTTTCAAGATGTCCTGTGCTGGATCAGCCCCACGGGGCTGGTGGGCTTGATCCTTGTCAACTACCATGTGCAGGAAGAGAACGGATTGTTAGTTGCCTATGATATCTTTGGGAATCCGAAGTGATTACAGAGGAAAACTCTCTTGGGCGGCGAAATATAAGCCGCAATAGTAGCTTTATTTTCAAGGGGCAGGCAGAAAACGGATCTGCCTGGTGTCAACGGCCATCGGTGCTGCTTTGCTTTGGATGCCTCAACGAGTATAGCTTTCCTAATTTACTTCTCCTGACCATTTTTCTCACCTCAGTAGTACCTTAGTGATTTGCTCTCCACAGGTTTTTTCCCGCAGGAGATGACTCACCCGATCTGGAATAATTATGTGAATTGGCCAGTTGCTGTGCTATGGCCGGCAGCTGCAGTTGCAGATCTAAAATACAAGGAGGACGTGCAAAGTGTTAGTATCAGGAAAAGAACTGTTTCAAGCAGCGAAGCAGGGCGGTTATGCTGTTGGCGCGTTTAACGTGAACAATATGGAGATCATTCAGGCTATCATTGAAGCCGCTGAAGAAGAGAACTCTCCCGTGTTTCTCCAGGCCAGCCAGGGCGGCATTAAGTATGCTGGTCTCGAATACATAGCTGCGCTGGCCAAGACCGCAGCGGAACAGGCGAAAGTTCCCGTGGCCTTGAACCTGGATCATGGTACGAGTTTTGCCCAGGTAGCCAAGTGCATTCGCGCGGGATTCTCGGCGGTTATGATCGACGGTTCCCAGCTCTCCTTTGAAGACAACATTGCCATCACCCAAAAGGTTGTGGATATGGCTGCTCCCTGCGGGGTGTCGGTAGAAGCCGAACTGGGCAAGATCGGCGGTACCGAAGATGATATTTCCGTAGCGGAAGCTGTGTTCACTGATCCGGACGAAGCAGCCGAGTTTGTGGAACGCACCAAGATTGATGCCCTGGCTGTGGCCATCGGCACTGCCCACGGTGTGTATAAGGGCGAACCCAAGTTGGACTTCGCACGTTTGGAGCAGATCAGGAACGCCACCAACATCCCGCTTGTGCTCCACGGTGCTTCTGGCGTGCCTGAGGAAGCCATCCGCAAAGCGGTTCCGCTGGGCATCTGCAAGATCAACATTGACACAGAACTGAGGCAGGCCTTCACCAAGGCAGTGCAGGAAGTTGTGCACACCAAGCCTCAAGAGTTTGATCCCCGCAAACTCCTGGGTCCAGCCCGTGAAGCGATGAAAGAAGTGGTTAAGGCCAAATTGAGACTGTTCGGTTGCGCCGGGCGTGCCTAGGTATTCCGCCCGAAAATCCAGCCGTGCCTCTGTTCAGAAGGTGGTGAACGTTTGAATATTGCAGAGCTAGAATCAAAGACCTTTGCTGAGCTGCAGGAGCTGGCGAAGGAATTGGGTCTGACCGGGTTTAAGCGGCTGCGTAAGAAGGACCTGATTATCGAGATCCTCAAGCACGAAACCACGAAGGAAGGCCTGCTGTTTATCAGCGGGATTTTGGAGATAACTAATGAAGGGTACGGTTTCCTGCGGGTGGATAACTACACCCCGGGGGCCGATGATGTTTACGTTTCCCCTTCGCAGATCAGGCGCTTCGCGATGCGCACTGGGGATGAGATTCTAGGGCAAGTGCGCCCGCCAAAAGACGGTGAACGCTACTTCGCGCTGCTGAAAGTGCTGGCCATCAACCTCTCGGACCCGGAAGCGGCTGCTCAACGCCCGTGCTTTGACGACCTGACACCCATCTACCCCAAACGGCGTCTCCACCTGGAAACAGAACCAACGAATTATACGATGCGGCTGATGGACATATTATCCCCATTGGGGTTTGGGCAGAGGGGATTGATTGTCTCGCCGCCCAAAGCAGGCAAGACCACTGTGCTGAAGATGCTGGCCAACGCCATTGCCGAAAACCATCCGGACACCGAAATCATCGTGCTGCTCATTGATGAGCGCCCGGAGGAAGTCACGGACATGGAGCGTTCGGTAAGCGGTGAAGTGATCAGTTCCACCTTTGACCTGCCTCCCGAGAACCACGTGCGCGTGGCGGACATTGTTTTGGCCCGAGCTAAGCGTTTGGTGGAATCAGGGAAAGATGTGGTCATCCTGCTGGACAGCATCACCCGTTTGGCCAGGGCGCACAATTTGGTGGTGCCCCCGAGCGGGCGTACCCTGTCCGGCGGCGTGGATCCCGCGGCGCTGCACCGGCCCAAGCGGTTTTTCGGAGCGGCCCGCAACTTCGAGGAACAGGGCAGTCTCACCATAATTGCTACAGCCTTAGTGGAAACCGGCAGTCGTATGGACGAGGTGATCTACGAAGAATTTAAGGGCACCGGCAACATGGAGCTGCACCTAGACCGGAAGCTGGCCGAACGCCGGCTGTTCCCGGCCATTGACATTTACCGCTCCGGCACCAGGCGGGAGGATCTGCTCTTGACTCCCGAGGAACTAGAAGCGACCTGGATGCTGCGCCGGGTCATGACTGCCATGGGGCCCGCGGAAACCCTAGACTTGCTCTTGGATCGGGTTGTGAACACCAAATCGAATCAGGAACTAGTGGAGCTGATCATCTCGTCACCGTTTGCTGAAAATGTTAGGAATAAATGAAAGGAAATCACCAGTTAGCGTCGAAATGTTCCAAGTAGGTTATTGCCAGTCGAGGGAGGATTTGTCATGAGGAGGCGGTTCGTCCGCGGCAAAGGGTTTGTTCTTTTGCTTTTCGCAGTAATTTTCAGCTTCGGCGTTTTAGGCCAAGTAGATACGAGAATGCACATTGGTGGAAGCGACTGGGACATGGACAGTCTGATTTACATCAATGTGGACGAGTACATCTACTACTACAGCACCCTCGATTCTCAAGAGGCCTTTGGACAACCAGCACCTGCAATGCAAACTCTATCCGCCCTCGACGGAGTTGCGCTTCCGGTGGAAAGCCCTCAGGATCACGCTCTGGACACAGGGACGTTAGCTGCTGTGCCTGAGGTTGCGGAGCGGCCTGAGCCCACAACCCCGTCTCGGGCCGAGTCTGCGCTCCAGGTGGCAACGCCTCCAGTCGCTTCGCCGCCTAAGGTGGAAGAGAAGAAAGAGGACGATAAACCGTCCATCTTTGTGCATCGGGTCAATCCTGGGGAGACTTTGTGGGATATCGCCAATGCCTATGGAGTGTCTGTGGATTCCATTATCTCAGCTAATGAGCTGAGGAATCCCAATATGCTTTCTGTGGGGCAAGAGTTGAATATCCTCTCGGTGCAGGGGGTATTGCACAAAGTCGCCACGGGCGAGAGTCTGTGGGAGATCTCCCAGCGTTATCAAGTTCCCATGGAGGAGATTACGCGGGTAAACAACATCACTGATCCCAGCAGGATTATGCCGAACACTAAGTTGATCATCCCGGGAGCCACTCAGCTGCGGCCAAAAGACGTGCTCTTGGTCAACGGGCAGCTGCAGAAGGCTTTCGATTGGCCGGTTTCGGGACGGATTTCTTCACCCTTCGGGCCGCGCTGGGGTAGGATGCACAACGGTTTGGATATTGCGGTGAACACGGGTACGCCGGTACGCGCTGCGGCTGACGGTCGGGTCACCTTTGCAGGCTGGAACGGCGGTTACGGCATCTTGGTCATTATCGACCACGGCAACAATGTGGAGACCCGCTATGCCCACAACTCCCGTCTCAACGTGAAAGTGGGCCAATCGGTCACCAGGGGCCAGATCATTGCCTATAGCGGCAATACCGGTAACTCCACTGGGCCGCACGTGCACTTTGAGATCCGCTACCGCAACAATCCTGTGAACCCGCAGAATTACTTGAAGTAAGCTAGATTCTTGCCAGACTGGTAGAGCTGTGTTATAATTTGCTTTGGCTCTGCCAGTTCGGTTAGTGAGGTGAAGAAACAGATGAAGGCTGGAATACATCCCAAGTATGACAAAGCCATCGTAACCTGTGCGTGTGGAGAGACTTTCGAGACCAGATCCACCAAGCCGCAGATTAGGGTAGAGGTGTGCTCTAAGTGCCACCCCTTCTACACTGGCCAGCGGCAGGTTGTAACTACCACCGGCGGTCGGATCGAACGCTTCCGCAGCAGGTGGAACCTGAACGAAGAAGAGAAGTAACCATAACCTATCAGTGAGTAGGATAGCGCCAAAAAGAGCAGGGGGATCCCTGCTTTTTTGTTAGGCATGATGGAGGAGGGTTAGTTGTGGGAGTCTTTCTGGCCCCCATGGCCGGAGTAACCGATCTGCCCTTTCGGGTCTTGGCCCGCGAGTTCGGCGCGGATCTCGTGGTAAGCGAAATGGTCTCTGCTCAGGCTCTGGTTTATCGAAACGAGCGTACTCTGCGCATGCTCGCCATTCACGAGGCTGAGCGGCCCTGTGCCATCCAAATCTTCGGGCGCGATCCCAAGGTCTGTGCCCAGGCCGCCCAAATAGTGCATGAACAGGTTCAGCCTGACATGGTCGATCTTAACTTCGGCTGTCCCACGCCGAAGGTGGTGAAGAATGGCGATGGAGCCGCCCTACTCAAAGATCCGGAGCTCTTGGGCAGCATCGCCCGGGCGGTTGTGCAGGCGGTGCCCATTCCGGTTACGGCCAAGATCCGCCTGGGTTGGGATCAAGACAGCATCAACTGTCTGGAGGTGGCCAGGCGGTTGGAGGAGGCGGGCGTGCACTGGATTACGGTACATGCCAGGACCCGTGAGCAGTTCTACTCAGGGGATGCGCAGTGGGATTGGATCGAAAAAATCAAAGCCAAGAGCAGCGTTCCCATTGTGGGAAACGGTGATGTCTTTTCCCCAGAGGCGGCCCGGGCTCTGCTGGAACAAACGGGCTGCGATCATGTCGCGATCGGTCGGGGAGCACAGGGCAACCCTTGGATCTTCCAACAGGTGAAGGCCTATATGGAAGAGGGAGTCATCATGCCTCCGCCTTCGGTGGAGGAGCGGATCGCTGTAGCCCTGCGCCACCTGAATCTGAAGGTGGAATACGATGGGGAAGAGCGGGCCGTGCGAGAGATGCGGCCGCATCTTGCCTGGTACTTGAGAGGCGTTCCTTACTCTGCCGGAGTGCGCAGGGAACTGAACACGGCGACTTCTGTGGAAGCGGTGGAACGGCTGCTCAAAGAGTTATTGTAGACCTTCCCTGAGCGTGCTATAATAGGTGTGAACAATGTGTGCACAAAGCGGGTGGGGTTATGGGCGGCTTTTTTCGCATTGGAGACAAACTGCTCAACAGAGCCAAACTCGATCGGATCATTGATCGGATCTTTGAGCTGAGAATGTCTGGCCTTTCCCAGCAGGAGGTAGCGCAGCGGATTGGCTGTGACCGCACCTTCATCTCGCGCTTGGAGAGCTTGGCGGAGATCCGCAAGGGCGGCAGCCTAGCGGTGATCGGTTTTCCCCTGGGCAATACAGAGGAGTTGAAGGAACTCTGCGCCCAGTTGGGGGTGGAGTATACCCTTTTGCTTACCGATGCCGAACGCTGGGCGTTGATCGAGTCCTTTGACGGCAAGAGCCTGCTCAACTGGCTGATGGAGCTCATGATGGAGATGAGCGCGTTTGACCATGTGATCATGATCGGTTCCGATATGCGGATCAGATTGGCCGAGGCCATTCTCGGCGAAAAGGTAGTGGGAGTGTGCATCGGTACATCTCCCATAGAGCAAGATCATTATTTCAGCCCTGAACAGCTCAAAAAACTGATTACATCCATCAAAGGGGAGTAGCTGATGAGGCGGATAGTGAGTGTCAGCATTGGCTCGTCCAAGCGCGATAGTAAGGCGGTTGTGAAGGTTCTCGGAGAGGAATTCTCCCTGGAGCGCATCGGTACCGATGGGGACATGCAGAAGGCCATCTCCATCATCAAGGAACTAGATGGGAAAGTCGCCGCTTTTGGCATGGGCGGCATCGACCTCTACCTCTGGGGAGGTGGCAGACGCTATATTCTCCGGGAAGCCAAGCAGATCGCCAGGGCTCCTAAGCTAACTCCCATCGTGGACGGTTCGGGGCTGAAGAATACCCTGGAACGCAAGGCCATCGAGACGTTGGCCAAGGAAGACCCGGACATGTTCAGGGGAAAAAGGGTGCTGCTCACCTGTGGGGTGGACCGCTTCGGCATGGCCCAGGCCCTGCAGGAGACCGGCGCTGAGGTGCTCTACGGCGACCTCATGTTCGCTTTGGGTCTTCCCATCCCCCTCTACAGTTTGAAGGCCCTGGAGAGGGTGGCCGCCGTTTTCGCCCCCATCGTTGTCCAGTTTCCTTTCAAGTGGCTCTACCCCACAGGCTCCAAGCAGGAGGACTCGCCGGACCGCAAGAAATACGAAAGGTTCTATGCCTGGGCGGATATCATCGCCGGTGACTACCATCAAATCCGCAAGTACATGCCTGATGACCTCAGCGGCAAAACGATCATCACCAACACGATCACCCCGAAAGACGTGGAGTTCTTGCGTCAGCGCCACGCAAAGGAACTGATAACCACCACTCCCAATCTAGATGGGCGGTCTTTTGGGACGAATGTCATGGAAGGACTGCTGGTGGCCTTACTCAACAAGCCCGTTGAGGAAATCACTCCCCGGGATTATCTTCAGCTCTTGGATCAAATTGGCTTCAAGCCGCGGCGCGAACAGCTAGGGGCTTAGGCCTGTCAAATATGCTCTAGAAGCTACTAGAATAGGGATTGTCTGATTCTTGACATCCCTATTCTTGTTACTTATAATAGATGGAGCATTGAGAAGAAATTCGTTAACTGAGGCCGTGTCCTGCTGTGAAATGGAAAAAAAGGAGATTGAGCGTATGGCTAACAAAGAGGTATTGCTGACACCCGAGGGTCTGAAAAAGCTGGAGGCAGAGCTTGAAGAACTCAAGACTGTGAAACGGCGGGAGGTAGCTCAGCGGATCAGTGCATCGTTGGAATTCGGTGATATCTCCGAGAACTCCGAGTACGATGATGCGAAGAATGAACAAGCCTTCGTAGAAGGAAGAATCCTGACCCTTGAGAAGTTGTTGCGCAATGCCAAGGTGATTGATACCGAAGAAGACGATGATGACTCCGTGGTATCCATTGGCAAGAAAGTCACGCTCAAGGATCTGCAGACACAGGATATTATGGAATACCAGCTGGTGGGTTCGGCGGAGGCCGACCCAGCCGCTTTGAAAATCAGCAATGAGTCACCTGTAGGCCAAGCTATTCTCGGCAAGACTTGCGGGACCATCGTGGAGGTAGAAGTCCTGGACGGAGTCCTACGGTACGAGATCTTGAAGGTGGCCAGATAAACAGGAGGTAATCTAGTGAACCAGGAGCACATGGAGCATATAGAAGACCGGGAAGAACTCAATGAACTAATGGCCGTGCGGCGCGATAAGCTGCGCGATCTCATCGACATGGGCATCGATCCGTTCGGCGAGAAGTTCGAGCGCACCCATACCGCCCGGGAGATCGTAGAACGCTTCGCAGAACTGGAAGATCAGAATACCGTAATTGCTGGACGGATCATGTCCCTGCGCACTCACGGAAAGGCCACGTTCGCGGATCTCATGGACAGTACAGGCCGCATCCAGCTCTATTTTCGCATCGATCTTCTAGGCGAGGAGCAATACGGCCTGCTTTCCAAAGTCGATATCGGTGACATTTTGGGCATCACCGGCAGGATTTTCCGTACCCGTCGGGGCGAGATCAGTGTGGAAGTAAGCGGCATGAAGTTCCTGTCCAAATCCCTGCGTCCCCTGCCGGATAAGTGGCATGGTCTGAAGGATGTGGATCTGCGCTATCGCCAGCGCTACGTGGATCTGATCGTCAACCCTGGAGTGCGGGAGGTTTTTGAGACCCGCAGCAAGATCATCCAGAGCATCCGCAACTTCCTGGTAGAGCGGGGATATATTGAGGTAGAAACGCCCATGCTCAATGTGATCGCCGGCGGCGCGAATGCCCGGCCGTTCATCACCCATCACAACACCTTGGATATGGATCTGTACCTGAGGATCGCTCCCGAGCTTTACCTCAAGCGGCTTTTGGTGGGTGGTTTTGAAAAGGTGTTTGAGCTGGGTAAGAACTTCAGAAATGAAGGGATTTCCACCAAGCACAATCCTGAATACACTGCCTGCGAGATCTACGCTGCCTATGCCAATGCGGCAGATATGATGAAACTCACGGAAGAAATCTTCGTGCATATCGCGCAGGAAGTGAAGGGGTCCACCAAGATTGTCTTCCAAGGGCAGGAGATCGATCTTACTCCGCCCTGGCCGCGGCTGCCCATGCTGGAAGCGATTAAGCAGTATTCCGGCGTGGACCTCACCGGCCTGAGCGATGAAGAAGCAAGGCAAGCAGCCAGGGAGAAGGGGCTGGATGTTGAGCCCAATGCTTCCTATGCTAATGTAGTGGAAGAGTTCTTTGACACCTTTGTGGAACCCAAGCTGATCCAACCGGTGTTTATCACCGATCATCCCGTGGAAGTGAGCCCTCTTGCTAAGCGCAAGAAGGACAACCCCAAACTGACAGACCGCTTCGAGCCGTTCATCGTCACGTGGGAAGTGGCCAACGGCTTCAGCGAACTGAACGATCCCATCGATCAGGAGTATCGCTTCAGAATGCAGATGGCCCAGCGGGAGCAGGGAGACGAAGCGGCTCATATGATGGATGAGGATTATATCAGGGCGCTGGAGTACGGGATGCCGCCCGCAGGAGGGCTGGGTCTGGGCATTGACCGCATGGTCATGCTGTTTACCGACTCGCCGTCCATCAGGGATGTCCTGCTCTTTCCCCACATGCGTCCCCGTTCCTAAGTGTTCATGCGAGAGTGTAAGCCTGTTCGGGCCTCCTGCCCTGAGCAGGCTTTTTTCTTGCCCAACGGCGATTTTCGTAGGAATACGGCGAAAGAGAAAGAAAGCGAGAGCCTGGAGTTTCTAGTTGCTCGTGAAAGCTGTCCAATGTCCTTGCTTAGCACCTTGATTGGTGGTATATTAGGATTCGGCTCCCGACGAAACTGCCGGACAAGCAGACGGCGTGGGCCTTAAAGCACCTTGACAACCAA
>JAAYMM010000045.1 GCA_012521335.1 Bacillota bacterium
CAACTAGGTCCTGCCGTTAAACTGAGTACCCGGCGTGAGCCGCGCGGGTACTCGGTTTTTTTTCGCCCTTACATTTACATCAAGTACCATATGTAGTATAATGGATGAGCAACCATACCAATGTATTGTAGGAAGGAAGATGCAGGTGCAACTCTCTGACAATGCCAGAATCGTCCTCGAGCGCCGCTATCTAGCCAAGGTTGGCAGTGAAGTTGTGGAGACGCCTGAAGACATGCTGCGCCGAGTGGCCAAGAACATAGCCCAGCTGGAGAGCGATCCCATTTGGGAAGAATGCTTTTTCGAAATCATGGATAACCTTGAGTTTCTGCCCAACAGTCCCACCTTGATGAATGCCGGCAGGGAACTGCAGCAGCTGTCTGCGTGCTTTGTCCTGCCCATTGAGGACTCCATGGAAGGGATTTTCGAAACACTGAAGAACACAGCTCTGATCCAGAAGTCTGGTGGTGGGACGGGCTTTAGTTTTTCGCGCCTGCGTCCAAGCTTTGATGTGGTAAGCACAACTGGCGGAGTGGCCAGCGGCCCGGTTTCCTTTATGCGCTGTTACAACGCGGCCACCGATGCCATCAAACAGGGGGGGACCCGCCGCGGTGCCAACATGGGCATTTTGCGCGTTGACCACCCCGATATCCTTCAGTTTATCCAGTGCAAGGCAGATCCTAGGGAGATCACCAACTTCAATATTTCCGTGGCCATCACCGAGGAATTCATGGAGGCTGTATTCGCCGATCAGACCTATCCCCTGATTAACCCGCGCACGAAAGAGGCGGTTGGGGAGCTGAGAGCTAGAGAAGTGTTTGAGCTTATCGTGGAAATGGCCTGGAAGAATGGGGAACCGGGCATTATCTTCCTGGATCGCATCAACCGCTTCAACCCTACGCCGCAGGTGGGCGAAATTGAGGCCACCAATCCCTGCGGCGAGCAGCCGCTGCTGCCCAATGAGAGCTGCAACTTGGGGTCCATCAACCTCGCCAAGATGGTCAAACGCGAGGGCGATCAATGGGTGATCGACTGGAAGCGTCTGGGTGAAGTAGTGGAGATAGCCGTGCGTTTTCTGGACAATGTGATCGATGTGAACCGCTACCCCTTGCCGGAGATTCGGGAGATGACCTATGCCAACCGCAAGATTGGCTTGGGGGTCATGGGGTTCGCCGACCTTTTGATCCGTCTGGGTGTACCCTACAACAGCGATGAAGGGGTGGAGCTGGGGCGCGAGATCATGAGGTTTATCCAGAACACCGGTCACGAAGCATCAGCTAAACTGGCCGAAGAGCGCGGGCCCTTCCCCAATTTCGCCGGAAGCATCTGGGAGCAGATGGGCAGGCCCATGCGCAATGCCACCGTGACCACCATTGCCCCCACCGGGACCATTTCGATCATCGCCGGCTGTTCCAGCGGAATCGAACCTTTGTTTGCTTTGGCCTTTACCCGCAATGTGTTGGACAATGACCGCCTGATTGAGGTCAACCCCCAGTTCGAAGCTATCCTCCGAGAGCGGGAGCTCTACTCTGAGGAATTGATCGAAGAAGTGGCCAAAACGGGCAGCGTTAAGCACCTGGAAGATTTCCCCGAAGATCTGAAACGGACTCTGGTTACGGCCTATGATGTGACCCCCGAGTGGCATATCCGCATGCAGGCAGCCTTCCAGGAATATACCGACAACGCGGTAAGCAAGACGGTGAACTTCCCCAAGGAAGCCACGAAAGAGGATATCAGGTCCGTGTATGAACTGGCCTATAAGCTGGGCTGCAAAGGTGTAACCGTATACCGGGCTGGTTCTCGCGAGGGAGAAGTGCTCACTGTTGGTCATCAAAAGGACGAGCAGCCCCAAGAAGCCAGAGCCGAACGGCCCTCCCCCAGGAAAAGGCCCCGAGTGACCAGGGGTGAGACTGTGCGCATCAAAACGGGCTGCGGTACCTTGTACGTAACCATAAACTCGGACGAACAAGGAATCTGTGAAGTTTTCACCACCATCGGCAAAGCCGGCGGCTGTGCAGGGGCCTTCTCGGAAGCGACGGCTCGCCTGGCTTCCCTGGCCTTGAGATCTGGAGTGGAACCTACCCAGATCGTCAAACAGCTTAAGGGTATTCGCTGCCCGCACCCCATCTGGCAGGGCGGCCAGCAGGTGCTGTCGTGCCCCGACGCTATTGCCCAGGTACTTGAAGAGTACATCAAGCATAACGGGGTCAATGGCAACGGTGGCAGCCAGAAGACTCCGAGCGACAGTGCCAGCCATAGTACTCCAGCTGATCCAGACTTCGGCGAGAACACTGAAAGGGCCCTTTCCAATGAGGCTTGCCCGGACTGCGGTGGAACCCTGGTGCAGGAAAGCGGCTGCGCCACCTGTCCGCAGTGCGGGTTCAGCCGCTGCAGCTAACCGTTTTTCTCAGGACAACAGGAATCTCCTCCTGCCGCGCCAAACCGCGGAGGAGGAGATTCTTCTTAACGGTCGTTAACTATCTCTGTCCAAGATATTCTGCAGCCATTCGCTGGTGAGCAGGCGCTGAGCCAGTTCTACCTGGGCGTATTCCAACACCTTGGACCAGTCTTGATCCAAAGCGGCGCTGAGCAGTTCAGGGGCCACGTCCAGGTATTCTGCCGTCTCCATGGTCAGCCTCTCTTTGAGCATGAGCTGCAGTCCGCTCCAGTCTTGGTTGATGGCCGCTTCTGCTTCCCAAGGGGCTACGCCGCGATCAACCAACTCCTGGTACAGCTCGTAGCGCACCTCCTCGCCCAATTGCTCCCAGTCTCCGGTGATTAACGCGTTGATCTGGGCTGGAGTGAGGATATCCGCCAGGGCGCGGGCGGCTCTGTTCAGGCCTTCCAGCAGGACCTGGGCCCGGCTGGCTTCTTCCAGGCGGACCAGCAGTACCTGACTATCGCGGGCCAGTATGGCCACTTGCTGGCCTGGGCTGAGCTTCTCACCTCTGCTGACAGGATCCTTGATCAGGCTGCCAGGCGCCACAAACAGGGTTTCGGCAAGCACAGTCAGGGTAATGCCTTCTTCGCCGTCCCCAGGCTGCAGGACAATCTGCCTGCCATCGTTTTGCACTGCGGACACCACGCCGCTGATCTCGGTAAGCCGGAGAGCCTGTTCAAGGATATAGGCGGCTTCCGCCCTGGTGATCAAGCGGTAGGGTTCAAAGCGGCCCACCATATGGGTGGGGAGTAGAGCGAGGCGCTGGAGCAGCTCGATGCCTAAGAACCCAGGGTAGTCTAGGTTCAGATCGGAAAAGGATGGATAAAAGCCCTTGGGCACCTCGGTGTGTTCGCCCAGGCCCAGGATGTTGCCGAGCAGTGCGGCAAACTCTCCCCTGGTTACACCTTCGGGATGCGCCACCAGGAGTTGGTTCAGCCACTGGGTTAGGTCTGCACTCTCCGCCTCGGTGAGCTCAAAAGCGGCAGCCAGGAGCTGTTGGGCTTCCGTGTGGCTGAGACTGGTGGAAGGAGAGAACTCTTCTTCCCAGAGGCCTTGGAAGATCCCCTTTTGCTCCAGAGCAGTAATGGCGCTTTCGGCCCAGATTCCTTCAATATCGGCAAAAGCGGCGAAACCAGCTGTGCTGGGCACCAGCAAAAGCAGGATGAACACCACATAGGCAGTCAGTTTTGCAGGTCGCATCTGCATACCCCTTTTCTTGTTCAAACTGAGTCTTATCTTATACCCCCCAATTCTCCCCTGACAAGGGAAGCCCTTTATGTAAAACTGGGCAGCTGCGGCGCCTTTGCCCAACTACGGCAGGTTTTTACAGGCTGGCGTGGAATAGACAAGGAAGAAATGAGGGATGTGCAGTGCCAAAGAGTCTCTTTCTCTTGGACGGCAACAGCTTGATTAACAGGGCCTTTTACGCCCTGCCTCCCCTGACCAGCCGCCGGGGAGAGCCCACCAATGCGGTGTATGGCTTGACCATGATGCTCCTGCGTTTGCTGGAGGATTACCAACCGGACCAGCTTTTGGTGGCCTTTGATCTATCAGGGCCCACCTTCCGCCACGAGCAGTTCGAGGACTACAAAGCCCACCGCAAACCCATGCCCGATGATCTGCGCAGCCAGATACCCTTGATGAAGGAGCTCCTGGATAAGCTGGGCATTCAGCGCCTGGAGCTGGCAGGCTTCGAGGCGGACGATTTGATTGGGACCGCGGCCAAACAGGCTGAGCGGCAGGGCTATAGAGTGTACATTGTCACTGGTGACCGCGACGCTTTTCAGCTGATTTCTCCCCAGACCACAGTGCTCTTTACTAAGAGAGGCATTACGGAGACAGAAGTAGTGGATGAAGAGGCCCTGCGCAGCCGCTACGGGCTCACTCCCCAGCAGGTGATCGATCTGAAGGGGTTGATGGGGGACAGCTCAGACAACATCCCTGGCGTGCCGGGGGTGGGGGAGAAGACCGCCATGAAACTCCTGGAGAGCTACGGCTCGCTGGAGGAGGTCTACGCCCACCTCGACGAGATTAAGGGCAAGCTTCAAGAAAGGCTGCGGGAGTTCAAAGACCAGGCTTTTCTCAGCAGAGAGCTGGCCACCATCCGCTGTGCGGCTCCCATCAAGCTTGATTTGGAGAAGAAGCTCCCCAGAGATGAGGCTGGCGTGCGGGAAATGTTCCAGGAGCTGGACTTCAAGAGCCTGCTGGAGCGGCTGCCCCAGGTGGAGACCAGCGCGCCGCAGGCGGCAGCTGTTGCCGGAGCCGCTTGGGACCTCAGCTTAAGGCAGGTTCACTCCGGGAACTGGGAGGAGTTTGTTGGCCGGCTAGAAGCCGTGCAGGAGATCTACCTGAATTACGCGGGTGAGCGGCAGCAGCTCTTGGCGCTGCTCGGTGAGGAAACCTGGGCGGTGCCCAAGGAGCTCTTGGAGCAGAGCCGGGAAAGCCTGGTACCCATTCTTGCTGCGCGAAAGATCTACGCCGTGGGGGGCAAGGATGTCCTGCATCTTCTGGGCCCGGACAGTCCCGCGGGTGTGGCTTTCGATCTGGAACTGGCGCTGTACTGCCTCGATCCGGAAAAGCGCTGGGATCTAGATTCTACCGCCCACTATTTCCAGATCCAAGCGCCGCCTGTGGATGAAAAGACGATGGAATACCAGGTGGCCGCGCTGCAGCTGTTGCGCTCTGCGGCACCTCTGGTTGAGCATCGTCTGCAGTCAGACGGCCTTTGGTTCCTATATCAGGAAGTCGAACTCCCCTTGGCCCGCGTGCTTGCGGCCATGGAAGCCCAGGGTATCCTGGTTGACCCGGCTAAACTGAGAACCATCTCCCAGGATCTTCAGGCTGACATGGACAGACTGACCGAACTGATCTATGCTGAGGCCGGTGAGGAGTTTAATATCAACTCCCCAAAGCAGCTCGGGGCCATCCTCTTTGATAAATTGGGCCTGCCTGTGCTCAAGCGTACGAAAACGGGCCCGTCCACAAGTGCTGAGGTCCTCGAGGAGCTGAGCGATCACCCGATCGTTGCCTACGTGCTGGAGTACCGTCAGGTGGCCAAACTCAAGTCCACCTACGCGGATGCCTTGGGCGAACTGATCTCACCGGTAACCGGCCGGGTGCACACTACCTTTAACCAGACGGTGACCGCCACGGGCCGGCTCAGCAGTACCCATCCGAATCTGCAGAATATCCCGGTGCGTACAGAAGCAGGGCGGCGCATTAGGGAAGCCTTTGTGGTTCCCGAAGGGTGTTATCTGGTGAGTGCCGACTATTCTCAGATCGAACTCAGGCTTCTCGCCCACTTAAGCCAGGATGAGGTGCTGCTGGAGGCTTTCCGCAGCGGGGCAGACATCCACATCCAGACCGCCTCGGAAGTGTTCGGAGTGCCCAGGGATCAGGTCACCGAAGAACAGCGCAGCGCGGCCAAAGCCATCAACTTCGGGATCGTGTACGGGATCAGCAGTTTTGGTTTAGCTAAGGGGATCAACCTCACCAGAGCACAGGCTCAACAGTACATCGACTCGTATTTCCTGCGCTATCCCCGCGTGAAGCAGTTCCTGGATGGTGCGGTGGAACGGGGCCAGAAAGAAGGTTTCGTGACCACACTCTTTGGGCGCCGGCGTTACCTGCCCAACCTGAAGAGCCGCAACTTTGCTCTGCGCAGCTTTGCCGCCCGCACCGCCATGAACTCTCCCATCCAGGGAAGCGCGGCCGATATTATCAAACTGGCCATGCTGAAAGTGTACCGGAGCCTCAAGGACGCGGGGCTCCAGAGCAAGCTGCTGCTTCAGGTGCATGACGAACTAGTCCTGGAGGTTCCTGAACAGGAACTGCAGGCCGTGGCCGAGCTCCTCAAGCGTGAAATGGAGCAGGTTTGGGACCTTGATGTACCCTTGCTTGTGGATGTGTATTATGGGAGAAACTGGCGCGATGTGGAGCGCTATGCATTCAAGGAGTAGACCATGCCAGAATTACCAGAAGTGGAAACAGTACGGCGCAGTCTCCTGCCGGTAGTGTTGGCAAAACCCATCAGCTCCGTGGACATCTTCACCGAGCGGATCGTGCAGAACAGGCCTGCAGATGAGTTCAGGGACCTGCTCGTAGGGCGGAGTTTCGTGGATCTGACCAGGCGCGGTAAGTATCTGCTCTTTGCCCTGGAAGGCGGGTGGGAACTCGTGGCCCATCTGCGTATGACGGGCCGTTTGATCTACTATTCCAGCCCCAGCATACCCCTGGCCAAGCACACCTCGGCGGTGTTCCGCTTCGGCGCAGAGGGGGAATTGCGCTTTGAGGATGTGCGCAAATTTGGTACACTGGACTTGGTACCAGCAGGCGATTACCGCAGTGTGAAGGGTCTTTATACCTTAGGAGTGGAGCCCTTAAGCGAGGCGTTCACTCTAGACCGGTTCCAAGAACTTGTGCACGGCCGCAAAACGAAGATCAAATCCCTTCTGCTCGATCAAACCAAGATTGCAGGACTGGGCAACATCTATGCCGATGAGAGCCTGTTTATGGCTGGGATTCATCCTGAGCGCAGTGCTGAGTCGTTGACTGCCGAAGAACTGGAGCGGCTGCACACGGCTATCCGGGAGGTGCTGCAGCTAGCCATCGAGCACCAGGGGACAACCTTCCGCGATTACCGCACCGGCTTCGGGCGGGAAGGGTCTTTCCAGAACCAACTGCAGATTTACGGTAAGAAAGGGGAAGAATGCCCCCGCTGCGGCGTAAGTTTGCAGTACAGGAAAGTTGCCGGGCGGACGAGCCACTTCTGCCCGCATTGCCAGAGGGAACAGCCATGATCGGCCTTACGGGAGGAATCGCCAGCGGCAAATCAACTGTGGCCCAGCGCCTAAAGGCTCTAGGGGCGGTGGTTGTGGATGCCGACCATTTGGCCCGGGAAGCGGTGGAACCACATACTCCCGGTTGGCACAAGGTTAGGGAAGCTTTCCCGGAAGTGATCCGCCCTGACCAGAGCATTGACCGCCGCCGATTGGGGGAGATCGTCTTCTCCGATCCACAAAAGCGCAAGGTGTTGGAGAGTATCATCCATCCCATTGTCCTGGAGAAACTGCTGGACCAGGCAGCGGTGGCGGAAGAGGACGGGCGTGTGGTGTTCGCCGAGGTACCTCTGCTGTTTGAAGTGGGCTGGGACCGGCTGATGGAGGCGGTGTGGGTTGTCTATGTACGCCCAGAAGTGCAGCTGGAGCGCCTCTTAGCGCGCAGTTCATTGAGCAGGGAGCAGGCAGAGCGGATGATCGCCAGCCAAATGTCCTTAGAGGCGAAATTACAGCGGGCCCACAAGGTTATCGACAACAGCGGACCGCTGGAGAAAACGTGGGAGCAGGTTGATGCTCTGTGGAAGGAGCTGGAGCGTGAGAATCGCACTGATAGCCCATGATCAAAAGAAGAAGGCCATGATCGCTTTTGTGCAAAGGCACCGAACCGATCTGGAAGGCCATGAGCTTTATGCCACCGGTACAACCGGGCGCCTGATTCAAGAGGCCACAGGGCTGGAAGTACAGCGGGTGCAGTCGGGGCCTATGGGAGGAGACCAGCAGATCGGTGCCTTGGTGGCCAGCGGCGAAGTGGATGCTGTGATCTTCCTGCGTGACCCTCTGACGGCACAGCCCCATGAGCCGGACATTACAGCCCTGCTCAGGGTGTGCGATGTGCACAATGTTCCGCTGGCGACCAATGAGGCCACGGCAGAACTGGTCCTGGCTTGGGTGAAAGGCAGCACTGTCCAGGAAGGCAGGGGATGAGCCCTGTGCGTCTGCTAGCTCTGTTGCTGCTGGGCGTGGCCGTTGTAGGGCTGGTTTTTCTCCCCGACATTCTCCAGGAGGTTTTCCCTTTGGGTTATAGGGAACTGATCAGTGCCGCAGGGGAGAGGCACGGGGTAGATTGGGCCTTAATCGCGGCGGTGATTCATGTGGAAAGCGGCTTCAGCCCTGGGGTGGTGTCAAAAAAAGGGGCGGTGGGGCTCATGCAGATCATGCCCGAGACCGCGGCCTGGGTAGGTACCCGCTTGGGGAAACGAATCTCCCAGGAAGACCTGTACAATCCCCAGGTGAACATTGAGTTGGGCACCTATTACCTTCGCTACCTTCTCGACCGCTTTCGTACCGAACAGGCGGCCCTGGCTGCCTACAACGGGGGGCCAGCGAACGTGGCCCGCTGGTTGGAGGAGGGCGTCTGGGACGGAACCTACGAGAACGCCAGCAGTATCCCCTTTGCCGAAACCAGGTCTTATGTGCGCAAAGTATCCATGATGCGCAGTGTGTATAGATTCATGTATCCCGATGGAATACAGGATTTGGAGCATTGAGAGGAGCCAGGTAGGATGGTCAAGCAGATTGAGACTGTGCAGCAGGTATCAGACCTTAAGGTGGACAAAGATCGCCTCTTTTCCGCTACGCATGAAGAGATCATGCAGGGGCTGACCACAGACATCTATTTTGTTAAGACTAAGGAAATCCTCCAGAAAATGGGGAGAGATGACGCCGAGGTGGTGGCGGAGGTCTTTGGCAGGCGCCCGGGCGTGTTTGCTGGTTTGGCGGAAGTGAAGGTGCTGCTGGAGGGCCTAGGCCTGGAAGTGTGGAGTCTGGCCGAGGGGGAGACCTTCGAGGCCAAAGAAGTGGTTATGCGCATCCACGGCAGGTACAGCCTGTTTGGCCTCTATGAAACGGCTATCCTGGGTATTCTGGCCAGTTCCAGCGGCTGGGCTACAGCGGCCCGTACGGCCAAGGAAGCGGCGGGAGGCAAGCCCGTGTTGTGCTTCGGCGCGCGCCACGTGCATCCAGCGGTGGCTCCCGTTATGGAAAGGGCAGCTGTGGTAGGGGGAGCAGATGGTGCCTCCTGCATCCTAGGGGCCAAGCTGGCAGGCTTGGAGCCTTCAGGCACTGTGCCCCATGCCCTGTTTCTGATCGTGGGCGATACCCTGGAGGCGGCCAAGGCGTACCACCGGTTTATGCCGCCTGAATCTCCCAGGTCCATGCTGGTTGATACCTTTAAGGACGAGGTGGAAGAGAGCCTGCGCCTAGCTGCCTGCCCGGAAACAGGTCTGCAATCGGTGCGCCTGGACACGCCCAGTGAACGAGGCGGAGTGACTCCGGGCCTGATCCAAGAACTGCGGGCGAGGCTGGATCTGGCGGGCTACAACCACATCAAAATATTCGTCTCGGGCGGACTTGACCCTGAGCGGATCAAACTGTTGGCGGCGGCAGGGGCCGATGCTTTTGGGGTGGGCAGCTACATCTCTGGTGCTCCGGCCATTGACATGACTATGGATCTGAAGATTGTGGATGGCCAAGCCACCAGCAAGCGGGGGCGCATCCCAGGATTACTGCCCAGTCCTCGTCTGGCGCGGGTGCTGTAGGAAGGATGGGCTGAAGAACGAGGTTTGGCGCCAAATCTATCCCATTTTTCCAAACCTTTTTTTGCAGGAAATTTGCCAGGAGTGGAGAATCACAGAACAGTATTATGGCGACTTCCTGTGCGGCCCATCTCGCCAGGACGGCCCGGGCTGAGATGGGAACAAAGAAAGGGAGGGTGTTATGTCGGAAACACTTTTATCAGTCAGGGACCTCAAGACCTATTTCTATACAGATGATGGAGTTGTTCCAGCCGTCGATGGCGTCAGCTTCGAGCTGAAAAAAGGGGGAACCCTGGGCATCGTCGGTGAATCGGGCTGTGGAAAGAGCGTGACCTCCCTGACAATTATGGGTCTCATCCCCCAGCCGCCGGGGAAAATTGAGGGCGGTGTCATAGAGTTTGAAGGCAGGGATCTGCTCAAACTGTCCGAAGCAGAGATGCGCCATATCCGGGGCAACGAAATCTCCATGATTTTCCAGGAACCCATGACCTCGTTGAACCCGGTGTTTACTGTGGGTAATCAGATCATGGAAGCGATCATGCTGCATCAAGGCGCCAGCAAGGCTGAGGCACGGGAAAAGGCCATTGAGATGCTGCGGCTGGTGGGTATCCCCTCACCGGAGAAGCGGGTGGATGACTATCCTCACCAGATGAGCGGCGGTATGCGCCAGAGAGTCATGATCGCCATGGCTTTATCCTGCAACCCCAAACTGCTCATTGCCGACGAGCCAACAACTGCTCTGGACGTAACCATTCAGGCCCAAATCCTGGATTTGATGCGGGAACTGCGGGAGGAACTGGGTACGGCCATTATGATGATCACCCATGACCTGGGCGTCATTGCTGAACTGGTGGAAAAGGTCGTGGTGATGTACACGGGCAGGATTGTGGAAGCGGCAGATACCTACACCATTTTCAAGAACCCGAAGCATCCTTACACCATCGGGCTTCTGGCTTCTATTCCGCGGCTGGACAGCGACGGTTCCAGGCTGAAGGCCATTCCGGGAACCGTGCCTACCCCCGGCAACTTCCCAGAAGGCTGTGGTTTCCATCCGCGCTGTGCCTTTGCTAGGGAGCTCTGCGCCAGGAAACGTCCACCATCTTTTGATCTCGGCAACGATCATCATGTAGCCTGCTGGAGACTGGTGGATTACGATGAGAATGCGGATATAGATCAAAAGGAGGTGGGCTAGACCATGGCGAAGGCAGCAACTGCCAATGCACAAGCCGGACAGCAGGAGGTTCTGCTGGAGGTACGCAATCTGGTGAAGCATTTCCCCATCCGCCAGGGGATCATCTTCTCCCGTCAGGTGGGAGCGGTGCAGGCCGTGGACGACATCAGCTTTACAGTGCACAAGGGCGAGACCCTGGGTCTGGTGGGTGAAAGCGGCTGTGGTAAGACCACAACAGGGCGCCTGATTCTGCGCTTGATTGAGCCAACCTCCGGTGACATCATTTTTGATGGCAAGAACATTCCTCAGCTTCCCAAGGATGAACTGAGGGAACTGCGCAAAGATATGCAGATCATCTTCCAGGATCCGTATGGTTCGCTGAATCCCCGCATGACCGTGGGCGACATCATCGGCGAACCCCTGCACATTCACAAGCTGGCGCGGGGTGCGGAGAGGGAAAAGAGAGTTCGGGAGCTGCTGGAAGTCGTGGGTCTCAGTGCGTTCCACGCCCGCCGCTTCCCCCATGAGTTCTCGGGCGGTCAGAGGCAGAGGATTGGTATCGCTCGGGCATTGGCTGTGCGACCAAAAATGATTATCTGCGACGAACCCGTTTCCGCCCTAGACGTGTCTATTCAGGCCCAGGTGATCAACTTGCTGCAGGATCTGCAGACCGAGTTCGATCTCACGTATATCTTTATCGCCCACGACTTGAGTGTGGTTAAGCACATCTCGGATCGGGTAGCTGTGATGTACTTGGGCAAGATCGTGGAGCTCACAGACAAAAACGAGCTCTACCACAATCCTAAGCATCCCTATACTCAAGCTCTGCTGTCGGCCATCCCCGAGGCGGATCCCACCATCAAGAAGGAACGGATCCTCCTCAAGGGCGATGTGCCCAGCCCCATCAACCCGCCCAAGGGCTGCCGGTTCCACACCAGGTGCCCCAAGGCGATGGACATCTGCCGGGTGGAAGAACCCGCTTTCGTGGATTCAGGAAACGGGCACTTCGTAGCCTGCCATCTGGTGCCTGCGGCCGATGAAAAGGGTGCATAAGGCACGCTGAAGTTGCACAGAGAGAAATGAGAAGGTCCTCCCGTATGCGGGAGGACCTTTTTCGTGGGGCTCGCTTAACTCGGTAACACAGCCCTTCGCTTGATTACTCAGCTTGCTCTTGGAATGAGGAGATGGTTTCCATAAGCTGCTGGGCAAGCTCCGCCAGGTTCTGGGCGGCTGCCGCGGTTTGCTCTGTTCCGGCGGCAGTCTGCTCGGTGACATCGCCGATCGACTGGAACAGCAGTACCGCTTCCTTAGTTCTCGCCGTCTGGCTCAGGCTTTCTTCGGCAATGCGCTGCACCAAGGCTTCCGTTTCCTTGGTCGCCTGGGTGATCTGCTGGAGCGCGGCACGTACATCGTGCACTTCCTGCTGGCCCTTCTCCACACTGTCTAAGGAACGAGCCGTTTCCTCGTGAATTCTCCGGAGGGCCTGCTCGATTTCTTCCGTGGCCTTCTGGGAACGGATGGCTAGCTCGCCCACTTCCTGGGCTACCACTGCAAAGCTGCGGCCCTGCTCGCCAGCGCGGGCAGCCTCAATGGCTGCGTTGAGCGAGAGCAGGTTGGTCTGCTCAGCTATCTCTCGGATCAGGGCCAAAATTTTCCCGATCTCTTGCGTCTGCTTGGTTAGGCTGTCCACGGATTGCTTGATGGTATCCATGCCGGCCACAGCTTCCAGGGCCTGCTCTTCTCCATGAACCGCGGACTCAGTTGCCTTGCGGGAGAGGACCACCGCTTCCTGCGCCCGTTTTTCCATGGCTACCATGGCCTCGTTCATCTCTTCTATGTGCTTGGTTCCGCTGTGTACATCTTCACTCTGGGTCTGGGCACCGGCTGCCATCTCCTCCATGCCAGCACTGATCTCCTGGCTGGATGTGGACAGAGCTTCACTGGCATTGCGCACCCGGTGCAGGAGCCGTGCGAGCTGGGCAGTCATATCGTTAAAGGCGGCTGTTAGTTCGCCCGTTTCGTCGCCGCGCAGGCGCTTGGGTTTGTACTGGCGCAGGCGGCCTTGGGCCACATCACGGGCATGGGCTGTAAGCTGAACTAGGGGCTGGGTGATGCCTCTAGCCAGGATGACGGCAATGAGCACCACCGCGATGCCTGTTACGGCGATGCCGGCATAGCCCATGAGCCCCAACCTCTGCACTAAGGTCAGTGCGTAGCGCTCGGGCTGCGCCATGCGGATTTCCCAATTATGACCAAAGGCGTCCAGTCCGGCCAGTTCCACCTTAGCCGCGGCAGTAATGGCCGCTTCGCCTGTGCTGGTCTGGCCCTTTTGATCGGTTTCGGCACTGGCTAGCTCAATCGTTGCAGGGGGTATGCTGTCGAGAAATACATTCACAGCAGCACCGGTATCGGTGTTCTTGACCTCCAGGATCACCTTGCCTGAGCTGAGCAGCTGCAGCTCACCGCCGGAGATCTCGGCCACGATAGGCAGCATGGGGTCTGTGAACAAGGAGATTGGCACTAACCCCCGCACCGCACCTGCTGGCCTGGCGTTACCCGTAGCCAAGGAGGAGGAACGGTAGATAACGGCGGACATAACCAGCCCCGCCTCTTCCTTATCGGGGAGCTGCTGAACGTCGCTGATGAACAGCTCTTGGTCTAGTGCGGCCCTAAACCAGTGTTCGTCCGCATGGATGAAACGATCTGGCCGCTCCGTCGCTCCCAGCACCATGCCATCGGTATTCACCACGATGAGCTGGGAAAAGCGCTGGAACTCAGTGACTGTGTTGATCAGGAAATCTTGAGTGCGGCTGTTGGCCTCCAGGTTTCTGGTTTCAGCCATGAGTGCTTCCATCTCTTCCGCACTCTTGCCTTCTAACCCCAGTTCCCGGATGACGCTGGTGGGCCTGATCACTGCCATCTGTTCAATGGAAGGGTTGACCGTAAGGTTCTGCAGATCGTAGGTGAGCTGTTGGAGTGAGCTGGCTATGGAATTGGCTATTCTCTGGGCTTGATCGGAGAGTGTTGTTTCAACCATGGCGGTGATGGTGTGTTGAGTCTGTGAGATGACCACCAGAGTGAGCAGGGTGAGGGGTACCAGGGCAATAAGCACAAAGGCCAGGATGAGCTTTGCCCTCAGTCGCAGGCTGACTCCCTTTCCCGACCCTATTTTCTCCTTTTCTGGTTTACTGCGGCTGGTCATGGGGTCACTCCTTCACCGATGTTTAGTAGTGGATAGTTCCCTTTTCCAAGCCGATTATCCTGCCCCCAACACAAAAATAAGTCTGTTTTGCCATCGGGACCTTTTTGTGGTAAAATGCAAGTACAGTACTGCAAGGAGGCGGAAGCATGAAAAAGCACATCAAAACGCTCAGCGGTACGCCCCTGAAGAATACTCTGCTTCACGGGGGCTGCGGTGAGTGCCAGACCTCATGCCAATCGGCATGCAAAACCTCTTGCACCGTTGGCAATCAGGCTTGCGAACGGTAGGAATCCAAGCAACCTTCTCTGCCTATGGGGGGTTGCTTTTGGATTTCCAATAGCCCTTTTTAGGAGTGAAACCTGTTGTTGGACAAATCCTGTGTGCACACCTACAGCCAGGGTGGACTCCATTTTGCCGTCGACGGCAATTCGGGAGCGGTGCACCTTTTAGATGATGCAGCCCTGGAGCTGATTAACCTTATAATAAGCGAGAGAGGCATCGAGAACCGGGCAGACCTCACGGAGTTCCTCCGCCAGCGACCTAGGTGGCAGGAAGTGGGTGCAGAGGTGCTGGAACTGGTGGACCAAGGCTTGCTGTTCAGCGAGGATCTTACTGAGGTCCCGCCCCGCCCAGAGACTGTGGTCAAGGCCCTCTGCCTGAATGTGGCCCACGACTGCAATCTGCGCTGTTCCTACTGCTTTGCTTCCACTGGTGACTTCAAAGGCGAGCGGGAGCTCATGCCCTTTGAGGTGGCCCAGGCCGCGGTGGAGTTTCTGCTGCGCGCCTCCAAACACCGCCGCCAGCTGGAGATCGATTTCTTTGGCGGAGAGCCCCTGTTGAACTGGGATGTGGTGCGCCGCACTGTGGAGTATGCTCAAGAAAGGGCCAGAGAGCACGGGAAGGTTTTCCGCTTCACCATTACTACCAACGGGCTGGGGCTTACGCCGGCTATTTCAGATTTTATCAATAAGCATATGTACAACGTGGTGCTGAGCCTAGACGGCCGCAGGAAAGTTAACGACCGCGTGCGGCAGACGGCAGGCCAGCGGGGCTCAGTTTACGATGTGGTGGTGCCGAAATACCGGGAGTTGGTAGCCGGAAGGAAAGGCCGCAGCTACTACGTGCGGGGTACATTTACCGCCCTGAACCTGGATTTCGCCCAGGATGTGGCGCACATCCACGATTTGGGCTTTGCGCAGATTTCCATGGAGCCAGTGGTAACCTCAGAGGAGCAGGACTGGGCCTTGCGCGAGGAGCATCTACCCCGAATCCTTGAGGAGTACGAACGCCTGGCGGAGCTTTATCTAGAGCGGCAGCAAGAGGGTCGGCCGTTTAACTTCTTCCATTTCAATGTGGAGCTGAAAAAGGGCCCCTGCCTGTACAAACGGCTGTCGGGCTGCGGTGCGGGGTATGAGTACCTTGCTGTGACACCTCAAGGGGAACTCTATCCCTGCCACCAGTTTGTGGGAAATGAGGACTTTCGCTTGGGCAGTGTGTGGGATGGAATCGTGCACGAAGAACTGCCGCTGCGCTTCAAGGATGCCCATGTGTTGAACAGCCCCACCTGCCGGAGCTGCTGGGCCAAGTATTACTGCAGCGGCGGATGCCCAAAAAACAACTGGGAAAAGGCAGGAAACTTCCTGGGGGTTGACGAATTATCATGTCAATTAGAGAAGAAGCGCTTAGAATGTGCATTTTACATCCAAGCCGGTTCTCAACCGTACAGTGATCAAGAATAATATATAGTCTTCATGCTATTCGGAGACGAGGAAGAACAAGCTGTATGTGGGCACTTGGCTTGTTTGGAGTTAGTAGTGCAACCGGCTGAAAGCTTTGTTTTCAGCCGGTTTTTTCACAGAGAGGATGAGACGGCGTTGCGTAAGCGCCTCGGTGACATTCTGCAGGAAAAGGGGTTAATCAGCCAGGCAGAGCTGGCCGCTGCCCTGGAGGAGCAGCGCAGAACGGGGGATCGCCTAGGTGAAAGCCTGGTGAAATTGGGGTTTGTTACTGCAGACCAAGTGGCGGATGCCTTAAGTGAGCACCTGCGCATCGAGCGGGTGGGTTTTGCCCGGCGCTACCTGGCGCCGGAGATCGTGGAACTGGTCCCCGCCTCTGTGATCACCTCGAGACATGTTCTGCCGTTGGACATTGAAGATGGGTTTCTAGTTGTGGCCATGGCCGATCCTTTGGATATTAACGTGATCGATGATCTCCAGCGCTTGACCGGCCGGATGATTCGTCCCCTTGTGGCCACAGAACAGGAGATCGCGGAAGCCTTCCAGCGCACTCGTAATATCGCGCAGAGTGCGCGGGAGCTGCTCGATGACTACCGAGTAGAAGAGGTAGAGGAAAAGGAGGAAACCCAGCAGTATCTGGGAGATGCACCGGGTGTGCGGCTGGCCAACCTCATCTTGGAGCAGGCTGTTCTGCAAAAGGCCAGCGACATCCACTTGGAACCCCGTGAAGCGCGGCTGAAGGTGCGTTACCGCATTGATGGCCTGCTTCGGGAGATCATGGAGATTCCCCGCCATCTGCAGAATGATGTGAACTCGCGCATCAAAGTGATGGCAGGACTGGATATTACGGAACGCCGCAAACCGCAGGATGGGAGGATTCAGCTCAATTTTAACGGAGTGGATGTGGATCTGCGCATTTCTACTCTGCCCACAGTGTACGGGGAGAAGATCGTGGCCAGGGTACTCCAGCGGGCGAATCACCTCATGGATCTGGATGAGTTTGGATTTGACCCGGCCGACCTGGAGAAAATGGAGCGTATGCTCCGCTTGAACCAAGGCCTGATTTTAGTCACCGGACCTACCGGCAGTGGAAAGACCACCACGCTTTACGCTTTCCTCAACCGGCTCAATTCGCCCGCAAAGAACATAGTGACCGTGGAAGACCCTGTGGAGTACCGCCTAGATGGCGTAAACCACGTTCAGGTCAATCCCAAAGTGGGCTTGACCTTTGCTACCGGGTTGCGCACTGTGCTGCGTCAAGACCCCGATGTGATCATGGTGGGTGAGATTCGTGATGAGGAGACAGGCGAAATCGCGGTGCGTTCGGCCTTAACAGGTCACTTGGTGCTGTCTACTCTGCACACCAACAGTGCGGTGTCCACCATTTCCCGTCTGTTCAACATGGGCTTGGAACCATACATACTCAGTTCGACCATTATCGGTGTGGTAGCCCAGCGCCTCGTGCGCAGGATCTGCACCGACTGCCGGGAAAAGGTGGCGCTGACTGACCCCATCGTGATCAGGTATATCCAGTCTCTCAACCTAGAACCGCCTGAGCATGTCTATCAGGGCAAGGGCTGCCTACTGTGCGGGGGAACAGGTTATCGGGGAAGGACGGCCATTGCCGAAGTGCTTGTCTTTAACAAGGAGCTGCGCCAGGCGGTGGAGCGGCGAGCTGGCGAGGATGAACTGGCAGAGATCGCTCTGCGCTCCGGGATGACCACGCTACAGCAGGCAGCAGTGGCCAAACTAACTGCAGGGGTAACCACAGTGGAGGAAATCATCAGAACAGTGTACAGCGTGGAAATGGAGGGTGATCTGTAGTGGCCCTGCCCAGCATCGAGAGCCTAGTAGAGATAGCCTTAGAGCACCAAGCATCTGACCTGCACCTATCGGCAGGTGTTCCACCGATCCTTAGGGTTTTCGGTTCCATCTGTCCGGTTCCGGGCTGGGACAAGCTGTCTCCCGAAGGGATTCAGCAGATGCTGGAGCCCCTGCTCAGCGAAACACAGAGGAGACAGTTGGACGAGCGGGGACAGGTAGATTTCTCCTTTGGCATCCACGGCCTTGGCCGGTTTCGCTGCAACATCTCCAAACAGAGAGGTTCCTGGGCTTTGGCCTTGAGGGTGATCAGCTCCACCATCAAATCCCTGGAGGAGCTGGGTCTGCCTGATATTCTGCGGGATCTGGCCCACCTGCGGGATGGTCTCATCTTGGTTACCGGCCCCACGGGAAGCGGGAAGTCAACTACTCTGGCTGCCATGATCGATATCATCAACCGGGAACGGCAGGGGGTCATCATCACTCTGGAAGACCCCATTGAGTTTCTGCATCAGCACAAGAGGTGCGTGGTCAACCAGCGGGAAGTGGGCACCGACACCGTGTCTTTCGCGGATGGGCTCCGCGCGGCTCTGCGCTCAGATCCCGATGTGATTTTGGTAGGGGAGATGCGCGATTTGGAGACCATCGCTATCGCCCTCACTGCGGCGGAAACAGGACATTTGGTTTTGTCTACCCTGCACACGCGGGGAGCAGCCAAAACCATTGACCGGATTATCGATGCCTTTCCTCCCGAGAGCCAGCACCAGATCAGGGTGCAGCTGAGTACCGTGTTGGAAGCGGTCATCTCCCAGCAGCTCCTGCCCAAAAAGTACGGCCAGGGGATGGTGCCGGCAGTGGAAGTGATGATCGGCACGCCCGCTATCCGCAACATGATCCGGGAGGAGAAAGTACATCAGATTCCCTCCATGATCGAAACGGGGGCCCGCTACGGCATGCAGTCCATGAAGGCGGCAGTGGAGGAACTGGTAAGAAAGGATCTGGTGGATGAGTCCGCCCTGTTTCGCAGGGACAACTACCTCTAGAGACGGGGGGTCAGGTCGTTGAATCGCTTTGCGTACACCGGGCGGAGCCGCGCCGGAAAGGCAGTGAAGGGCGTGATTGTTGCGGAAAGCGAGATGGCAGCACGCCACCAGCTGCGCGAACAGGGGCATATCGTCACCTCCTTGAAGACCGTGCGGGAACCCGCATCCATCTTCCAGAAGAAGGTAAAGCTCAGGGCCAAACACCTAGCCCTGTTCTGCCGTCAGTTTGCCATTATGCTCAGCACCGGTGTGTCCCTGGTTAAGGCTTTGGAGGTGCTGGAGGGACAAGCTGAAGATCCTGCCTTTGCCAAGTTGCTGCAGAGTGTGCGTTTGGATGTGGCCAGCGGCACTGCTTTTACCAAGGCGCTGGAGAAGCACGGAGAAGTATTCCCCAACGTGTTTATCCATCTGGTGGAGGCAGGAGAGGTATCCGGCTCCCTGCCTGAAGTCTTGGATCGCCTCGCTTTGTACTATGAGCGTGAGGACGAGCTGCGCAAGAAAGTGTCGGAAGCACTCATGTACCCCGCGATCATCAGTTCAGTTTCGGTGGTTATGGTGGCGGTGCTGCTCTTTGTGGTTCTGCCTATGCTGGTGAACAACTTCGCCAGTTTCGGTGTGGAGACGCCCGCTATCACCCTCGCGGTACTGGGGGCTAGGGACTGGATGGTACAGCACTGGTACGTAGTGGTGGGTGCTGTGCTCGCTGTGGCTTTGCTCTACCGCTATTGGGTACGCACCAAACCGGGAAGGTTCTTCCGGGATGCGCTGCTCCTGCGCCTGCCGGTACTGGGGGAACTGCAGAAGATGGTGATCTTTTCCAGACTGTGCCGCACCTTGGCCCTGCTGCTCAACAGTGGTATCTCCATGCTTCCCACTCTGCAGATTCTGGAACGGCTCATGGATAATGTGGTGGTGAAAGGGGCCGTGCAGGGGGCGGCTCAGGGAGTGGAGCGGGGCGAAGGTATCAGCCCTTCTTTGGGAGAGTACAAGGTGTTCCCGAACATGTTGGTACAGATGGTGGCAGTGGGAGAAGAAACCGGTAACCTGGAAACGGTCTTGGTTCAACTAGCGGACTACTACGACCGCGAGGTGAACTTCAGCATTTCCAGCTTCACGAAGCTTCTGGAACCAGTGATTATGCTTGTTTTGGCAGTAGTGGTCTTGTTTATCCTGATTTCTGTCTATCTGCCCATGATGCAGATGGTTACCGCGATTTAGGGGGTTGGGGAATGGCCAGGAAAGCTCTGGGCCTTGATTTGGATTATGATGCCATCAGGGCCGTCGAAGTGCTGCGCAAGGGCCGCAGCAGGCTTGTTGCAAAGCTCGCGCAATACCCCTTGGCTTCGGGCACCATAGCCGATGGGAAGCTGGCTAAGCCCGAGGAGTTGGTGCGCAGCCTCAATGCCCTCCTGCAGGCTGAAGGTTTTTCAGCGGAATCTACTGTTTTAGGGATCCGCAGTGCCTGGGTCACAGTGAAGACCCACCGCTTGCCCCACATGACCAAGCGCGAACTAGACAAGGCACTGGAGTTTGAGATCCCTGATCTCGTATCCTTCCCCGTGCAATCCCCTAGAGACATCTGCTACGACTATTTCATCAACTCGCCGCGCAGTGACGGCGAGCTGGAAGTGGTGGTTGTGGCCTGCCCCAGGCAGCACCTCGACCCCTTTATTCGTGTGTTCCGGGAGACGGACTTGAGCCTTGAAGTCATCGATGTGCCTGCCTTAGGGTGGCCCGCCTTACTCGCCCAGGAGGGCAGGCGCGCCTTTGTAGAAGTGAGTGCCGAGCAGACCACGATTATGGTGGTGTTCGGACAAGTCTTTAAAGTGCTGAGAGTCGTGCCCATTGGCAGTATGCATCTGCAGCAGGGCGTCCAAGAAGCTTTTGGCTGCTCACCTCAAGAAGCCTGGGATTTCCTAAACCAGCGCGACTTGGATTACCTGCTCCTGGAAGGGCAGGGGAGCAAAAGGCTCTTGAGAGCTGCCATCCAGCAGTTCTCAGGTTCAGTACTGCAGACCCTGGACTTTCTGCGGGCCCAGGAGCGGGCGGCGAGCTTCCGCTCCATGCTGGATGAGGTCGTTCTCGTGGGAGATGTGGCCGAAGTGGCCGGGTTTGGTGACCTGTTGGCTAAGGAAGTGGATCTGCCCGTGCGGCCTTTGGACCAACTGAATCTGAGCGTTTCCTTCCCAGGGCCTCAGCCTGCAAGGCTGAGTGCCTTTGGCTCGGCCCTGGCCTTGGCTGCGAGGGGGGTAGAGGCATGAGGATCAATCTCTTGCCCAAAGACGAACGGCCGCTAAAGCAGTCGCAGGTGCGCTGGGACTTTCTCGTGGGCTTGGTAGGTTTTCTGGCCCTGGCGGCGGTGCTCACCTTTTCGTGGGTAGAAAACGCACGCTGGCAGGCCTTATCCGCGGCCTACAACGAGGCACTGGCCAGGGAAGCCCTCCTACAGCGGCAGGTGCAGAGCGTTACGGCTCTGAGGCAGCAGATTGCCGCACTGGAAGCGGAAGAGACTCTGTACCGGGACTTGATGCCTGAGCAGCCAAGCCCTGCCGCCGCACTGGCAGTAGCAAGCAGCCAGGCAGCGGGCCAGCTCTGGATCGAAAAGATGGTCTGGTCAGGAGCGGCCCTCCGCATCAACGGCTACACCCGGGATGCTGCTGCCCTCTCGGGCTACCTGACTCAGCTGCAGTCTTGGGCCGCTGAAGCGGATCTGCGGCAGCTCACCCCCCAAGAGGGCTCGGATTTCCACATGTTTGCCATTGAGGTGAAGGGGGTGCCGCGCAGTGCCGCAGTTGAGCTCGATTAGAGAGAAAATCACCTGGCAGTTAGTGGTGGCAGTGCTCCTGTACCTGGCGGCGGCTGCGGCCTTGGCAGCAGTTTTTCTACCCCTGCGCCTGCAAACCGAGCGCTTAGCGGATGAACTGGAGCGCTTGGCCCAATCTGAGCAGCAGCTCATGAGGCTGTTGGAGCAGCGTTCCAGTCTGGAAGCAAGACTGAGGGAACTGCAAAACAACCTCAGCGTCTATGCGGAACTGGTACCTTCCCAATATGATCTGAACGCTGTCTTAGAGGGAATGGGAGCTCTTGCGGATCAGTACAACCTCACCCTGGAGAGCACAACTACCTCTCCTGTGGCCGTGCAGGAGGGGGGACGGATCGGTTCGGTGCCTTTGAGCATGGAACTAGTGGGCGGAAGTGCTGTGCCCAGCTATTTAGCCCATTTGCAGGAGGCTTTCCCCTCGCTGCGCCTGTTAGAAGCGGCAATAGACTATGCAGGAGAGGGATGGTTTAGGCTGAGCCTGCGCGGTGACCTGCAGGTGGTGCTCCTGGAGCAGCCAGCAGACTCAAGTTTTGCCCTGCATTCATGGCAGTCCAGGGTGGCACTGGAGCTGCAGCCTGAGAGGTTTGGGCTTCCCTTCCAGTATATCGCCCGGTTTCTGCAGGGGCAGGTTCAACTTTTGGGTATTGTCAATTCCGGCAGCCAGCAGGCGGCCCTCATCTCTCAAGGCGGCGTGGGGCGCTGGCTGCGCGTAGGTGATCGTCTCGAGGGGGCCGTGGTAAGGAACATCGCCGAAGGGACGGTTTGGCTGGACCTAGATGGCGTGCAGTTGAAATTGACCATGGGGAGTTGAGGTTATGCGCAGTGGAACGGTGCGGGTGCTGGTAGTGGCGGTTCTGCTCCTAGGCATGGGGGTGCCCGTTCTCGCCGAGGAATTGGTGAATATGGAGTTTAGGCAGGCGCCTCTCGCGGATGTGCTGCAGATCTTGGGACAACTAGGCGGCTATAATGTTCTGGTGGATCCCTCCGTTCAGGGTGAGGTCAGTTTTGTGCTCAACGATCTGCCCGTTCAGGAAGCACTGGATCTCGTCACCAGAACAACGGGGTACCGCTATCAGCTTGTGGGCAACACCCTGGTGTTCGCCAGTGAGCAGCGGTTGAAGAGCGAGTTTGGAACGGAAAGTGTGCGTTTTGTGGGCGTAGAACACGTCTCCGCCGATGCCGCCCGGGGGCTGGTCAGCCTGGTGGTGCCCAGCGTGCGCAGTTTTGTGGACGCCGAGCGCAATCTGGTTGTGCTCTACGGGCTCGAGAGCGACCTGAAGGTGGCGGAGCAGGTTTTGAAGGAATATGACCGGCAGGCAGGCTCTAGTGGTTCCGCGGTGGCGGAAGTCCCAGCAGTTGAGTTCCCTGACCAAGGGCTGGCAAGTGAGACGCTAGTCTTCCAGGCTGTGACCATTGAGTATGCCGATGGGCAGCGAATTCTGGATATGGTCCGGGAGCTGCTTCCCCAGCGGGAGTTCCGCTTCCATGTGGAGACAGGGCTGCTGACAGCTAGGGCCACCGCCGAGGAATGGGAAGTTCTGAAAGCGCTGATCGAGCAACATGACCTTCCAGACATCGTCTTGAAGGGCATTCTGCGCAGCGGTGAGCAGAAGCTGGCTCTGGTTGAACACCGCGGCACTGCCTACTCACTCCAGGTGGGTGAAGAGCTGCTCGGCTGGAGGTTGAGGGAACTCGGTGAAGGTACAGCCGAGTTCGAGTTCAGCCAAGGCGGGCGCCGCTTCACAGTGAGGATGGGGAGGTAAGGCCATGCAAGCCCGACGTGTTCTGTTTGTTCTCTTGGCTTCCCTTGTCCTCTGTTTTCTGCCGGCGAGCCTCAGCATCGCTGCTGAGCTGGATCTTTCCTTTGAGCAGGTGGATTATGCTCAAATCTTCAAGGTTCTAGGGGAAAGCCAAGGGCTTAATGTGCTCATCGATCCTGAAGTGACCGGCCAGGGCAGCTTCCAGCTGAAGGGGGTCAGCTTTTCCGAAGCTCTGCAGCTGATCTCAAGCTACAGCGGTTACGCCTATCGCCTGGCGGGTAACACGCTGCTCGTAGCCTCGCCCCAGAGACTGCAGGAATTGGAGCATCAGGAAATCAGGTATGTTCAAACCGCGCGGGTCACTCCCGGCGAAGTGCTGGATGCCTTATCGCTGATCCTGCCCAGGGAAAGTGTGTACGTTGCGCCGGAGGGAGGGCTGGTGGTGCTCCACGGTTCTCAGGCTCTCCTGGACCAGGCTGAGGAGCTCATTGGCAGGCTGGACAGTGCTAAGGCTGCTCCGGCCAACGTGGAGCAGGGCCGTTCGCTGTTGGAGGTCTTCAAAGAGCTCAGCGCTGAGCTGGAGGTGAATCTCATCGCGGATCCAGCTCTGGAAGAAAAAAGGCTTGTGGTGGATCTGCGCAGCGGCAGTCCTCTGGAGATTGTTGAACACATCAAAAAGATAGTTCCGCTAAAGGTGGAGCTTACGGAACACACCTTGATGGTGGGCATCTTGGGTGCAGATGCCGCGGAGCAGCTTAAGGTCTACCGCCTGAACTACGCTGAGCCCGCGGCAGCCAAGACGGCGCTTGGGCTGCTCCTGCCAGAAGCCCGCATCCAGCTTGATGCCGACCGCAAAAGCATTGTGGTGCGGGGTACCGATTTGGAGTTGGCGGAAGTGGACTTGTTCCTAGTGGATTTCGATCGCCCAGCTCCGCAGGTGGTGCTGGAAGTGTGGGTTCAGGAGATGTCCAGTGAAGCTCTGCGGAATCTTGGAGTGGACTGGCAGGGAGTTCCATCCTTTACCGAAAGCACCGCTCCGGTCTTCCTTGAACTGGAGTGGGATGCCTGGGATTTGATCCTGGCCCTGCGCATCTTGGAAGAAAAGGGAGATGCTAAGCTTTTGGCCAACCCCAAAATCACCACTTTGAGTGGACAAGCCGCCAGCATCTTCGTGGGTGACCGCGTACCGGTTGTGCTCACCGATGATGAGGGACACAATACCCTGGAGTTTCTGGAATCAGGCATCAACCTGCGGGTAACGCCGAGGATTTCTGAGGATGAGTACATCACGATCTTGGTGGAGCCAGAAGTGAGCACTTTTATCTGGCGGGCGGATACTGATTACCCACAGATCCGCACTAGAGAGGCCCAGACCACGGTGCGGGTGCGCAACGGGCAGCCTTTTGTACTCGGCGGACTCCTGCAGGAGCAGGAAAACGAGTCCATCAAAAGGATTCCCTTCCTTTCGCAGCTGCCCGTCTTAGGCAAGCTCTTCCAGTGGAAGGAAACGAAGCAGAACCAAACGGAGATGACCATCTTCTTGATTCCACGCATTGTGGAAGAGGGGGAAGGTGTTGAGTACAAGGATTTTTTTACCACAGCCCAGTGACCCCTGAAAAACCGAAAGAGAAGGAGTTTACACAGGGTTACTGGGTGGAATGGCAGAGTGGACGTTTGGCAGGGGGGGTGAGTGCGCAGACAGGGAACGTTGAAGGGGGTTTGGGTGCTGTTTTCGCCCAACAGCAGTGGGGGGTTACCGGCTACGTACAGTATAAGCTGCCCTTCCTGTTCGGGCGGGTGCAGCTGGATCTGCTCCACGACCAGAGGTGGGTGCCGCAGCTGGCGTTGGGCATTCCCCTCGCGTGGCGGCAGTTCAGGCTGGAACCACAGCTGGGCCTGTCCTTCGAAAAGGACAAGCCCATGCAGACTCGCTTGGGATTGAGAGTGCAGTATGGCTTTTAGAAATTGACCATGGGGAGGAACCGCAATGCTGAAGAAACTGAGAAAGCTGCTCAAGCAGCCAGAAGGCTTTACCCTTGTGGAATTGATGATTGTGGTGGTCATTTTGGGGATCATCTCCGGGATTGGCATTCAGCAATACGGTAGGATTCAGGAACAAGCTAGAC
>JAAYMM010000046.1 GCA_012521335.1 Bacillota bacterium
AGATCTTGGGTTACCGCACACCGTTGGAGCTCTTCCAGGAGGAACTATCGAAGCTGGACGCAACTGTGAAATGCTTTATAGAACGGGTTTCTGGCTAGCCGTTGCATTTGCTATTGCACTTTAGAAAGGACTGGTACCAGCGCCCGCTGTCCTTGACGATTCGCTCCTGGGTCTCGAAGTCCACGTACACAATGCCGAAGCGGCGCTCATAGCCGAAGGCCCACTCGAAGTTGTCCAAGAGAGACCAGACATAGTAGCCTTTGAGCGGCACTCCTGCCTCTATGGCCCTGGCGGCCTGGGCAAAATGCTGTTCCAGGTAGGCCGTGCGCTCGGGGTCATGGACCCGGCCCTGCTCTAAGACATCGGGATAGGCGGCCCCGTTTTCCGTAATGTACAGCGGGATGGGCCCGTAGTCTTCATGCAGGCGCAGCAGCAGATCGTACAGCCCCCGCGGATAGACCTCCCAGCCCATGTGGGTAACCGGGCCGGCAGGAGGCAGCGCCTGATAGCCGCCCCGCCCGTCGGCTTTGACTACGCCGCGGCTGTAATAGTTGATGCCCAGAAAGTCCAGGTCCCCAGAGATCAAGTCAAAATCACCCGGTTGGATCTTCGCAGCAACCACAGAAAGAAACTCCGGCATATCCTGGGGATAAAAACCGTTAAAGAGCGGATCAAGGTACCAGCGGTTCTGGAACCCATCTGCCTTTCTGGCCGCTTCCCTATCCTGAGGGCTGTCCGAAGCGGGATACTGCGGAGACAGATTGAGAGTAATGCCGATCTCGCCAGGCAGATTCAGGCTCGTGAAGGCCTGCAGCGCCAGCCCGTGAGCCAGCAGCAGATGGTGGGCCGCGTACAGGTACCAGTTGGGATCGCTCTTGCCGGGCGCGTGCACACCGTTTCCATAACCTAAGTAAGCGGAACACCAAGGCTCGTTGAGGGTAATCCACAGTTTGACCGCATCGCCCAATTGCTCAAACATAGTCTGAGCATAGTCTTGGAAGTAGCGGGCCGTATCGCGGTTCAGCCAGCCGCCCTGATCCTCCAGGGCCTGGGGCAGATCCCAGTGGTAGAGTGTGGCCGCGGGTTCAATGCCGCTGTTCAGCAGCTCTTCCACCAGGCGCTTGTAAAAATCGAGCCCTCGTTGGTTAACCTGCCCCTTACCGGTGGGGTAGATGCGGGGCCAAGCGATGGAAAAGCGGTAGCTGTTCACGCCCAGCTCCTTCATGAGGGCCACGTCTTCGCGGTACAGATGGTAGTGGTTGCAGGCCACATCACCAGTATGTCCATGCAGCACCTTGCCCGGGGTCCGGCTGAAGCGATCCCAGATGGATTCGCCCCGTCCATCCTCGTGCACTGCCCCTTCGATCTGATAAGAAGCTGTGGCTACACCCCATTTGAAATCCTGCGGGAACTTCATGACCTACCCTCTCCTTTCGCCTCATAGTTCGCCAGACACCTTGTTTTTCCTTTCCAAAAAGAAAGCACGGCATGGCTTGGGGCCACACCGTGCCTTGGTTCTTTCCCTTACCGTTTGATGTTGTAGAAAGCCTTGAGGCCTGGGTACTCGGAGACAACATCCAGCTCTTCTTCGATGCGCAGCAGCTGGTTGTACTTGGCCACGCGGTCGGTCCTGCTGGGAGCACCGGTCTTGATCTGGCCGGCATTAACCGCAACCACCAGATCAGCGATGGTGGTGTCTTCTGTCTCACCGGAGCGGTGGGAGACGATGGCGGTGTAACCTGCCCGTTTGGCCATTTCAATGGCCCGCAGGGTCTCGGTGAGGGTACCGATTTGGTTAACTTTGATCAAGATCGCGTTGGCCACGCCCTGAGCGATACCCTTGCTCAGACGTTCGGTGTTGGTGACGAACAGGTCGTCGCCCACCAGCTGCACCTTGTCGCCGATGGCTTCCGTGAGCTTTTTCCAGCCTTCCCATTCATCTTCCGACAGGGCGTCTTCAATGGAGATGATGGGGTATTTTTCCACCAGATTCTTGTAGTAGGCGATCATCTCATCGGTATCCAAGACCTTGCCTTCGCCTTCGAGATGGTATTTCCCATCTTTGAACAGCTCAGTTGCGGCTACGTCCAGGGCGATGAACACATCCTTGCCGGGCTGGTAGCCAGCACGCTCGATGGCAGCGATAATGGCCTGGATGGCTTCCTCGTTGGACTGCAGGTTGGGAGCAAAGCCGCCTTCGTCACCAACGGCCGTGTTCAAGCCCTTCTCTTTGAGCACAGCCTTCAGGTTGTGGAACACTTCGGCACCCATGCGCAGAGCTTCTTTGAAGCTTTCAGCCCCTACGGGCATGATCATGAACTCTTGGATATCCACGTTGTTGTCCGCGTGGGCACCGCCGTTGAGAATGTTCATCATGGGCACGGGCAGCTGAGAGGCAGCCACACCGCCGATGTAGCGGTACAGGGGCAGGCCCAGGAAGTTGGCGGCTGCATGGGCCACAGCCAGCGAAACGCCCAGGATGGCGTTGGCACCGAGCTTACCCTTGTTTGGGGTGCCGTCCAGTTCGATCATGAGCTCATCAATGCCGATCTGATCTGTGGCATCCCAGCCGATCAGCTCAGGGGCGATGATCTCTTCCACGTTCTGCACAGCCTGCTGTACGCCTTTGCCGAGGTAACGGGACTTGTCGCCATCCCGCAGTTCAACGGCTTCAAAGGCGCCCGTGGATGCTCCCGAAGGAACGATGGCCCGGCCCGAAGTACCGTCGGCCAGAAATACTTCCACTTCCACAGTGGGGTTGCCGCGGGAGTCCAGAACTTCCCTGGCGATTACATCATTGATAATCAATTCTATCTCCTCCTCACGATTAGACTCTGCCCCGTCATTTCCGGGGGCTGAGGTATGCCCATCAGATCCAGGATGGACGGGGCTAGATCAGCTAGGATACCGCTGTTGATGCTGTAATCTTCCGGTGCGTTGAACAACCAGACAGGCACGGGATTGCTGGTATGGGCCGTGTGGGGCTCGCCCGTCTGCGGATCCACCATCTGTTCCGCATTCCCGTGGTCTGCGGTGATGATGGCCGTGCCGCCCATCTTCTTGATGGCGTCCAGCACCTGGCCCAGGCCGGTGTCCACCGCTTCCACAGCTTTCACCGCAGCCTCCATCACGCCGGTGTGGCCTACCATGTCACAGTTGGCATAGTTCAGCACGATGAGGTCGAACTTCCCCTGCAGGATCTCTTCCACGACGCGCCTGGTCACCTCTGGGGCACTCATCTCCGGCTGCAGGTCGTAAGTGGGTACTTTCGGAGAAGGCACCAAGATCCGCTCTTCTCCGGGGTGAGGCGTTTCCAGGCCCCCGTTGAAGAAGAAGGTTACATGCGCGTACTTCTCGGTTTCGGCAATGCGCAGCTGGGTTTTGCCCAAGCTGGACAGATACTCGCCCAGGGTGTTTCTCAGATCCTGGGGAGCAAAGGCAAAGGGCAGATCCAGCTCTGCATCGTATTGGGTCATGGTGGCGTAGAAGATATCCAGCTTCCTGCCGCGGTCGAAGCCCTGGAAATCGGTGTTGGTCATGGCCCAGGTGATTTCCCTGGCCCGGTCAGCACGGAAGTTGAAGAACAGCACGCTGTCCCCATCCTGGATGGGCCCAACAGGGCTGCCGTCTTCCACGATCACCCGGGGGACCACAAACTCGTCGGTCTCCCCGGCAGCATAGGCCTCCTGAATGGCCGCCGCGCTGCTCGTGCTGGTCAGGCCTTGGCCCAGCAGGGCTGAGTACGCTTTCTGCACCCGGTCCCAGCGCTTATCCCGATCCATGGCATAATAGCGTCCGGAGATGGAAGCGACTTTGCCTACCCCGATCAGTTTGATCTGTTCCTCCAAAGCCGCCAAATATTCATGGGCACTGGAAGGAGGCACATCTCGGCCGTCGAGGAAGGCATGAACGAACACTTTCTGCAGGCCGTGCTCCTTAGCCATCCTGAGCAAGGCGTAAAGATGCTCCGAATGGCTGTGCACGCCTCCAGGGGACACCAGTCCCAGAAGGTGCAGAGCTCCCCCCGTTTTCTTGGGATGCTCCATGGCCTGCACCAAAACCGGGTTGGTGAAGAATTCTCCCGAGGCAATGGCCTTGGAGATGCGCACCACATCTTGGTAAACGATGCGTCCGGCACCGATGTTCAGGTGCCCTACGTTGGAGTCACCCATCTGGCCGTCCATGAGCCCCACGCTGCCGCCTGAAGCAGAAAGCACATTGCGCGGCGCGTTGCTGTTCAGCCAATCCACGGTGGGAGTGCGGGCCGCCTTGACTGCGTTGCCTTCCACGTGTTCACTGAGGCCAAAGCCGTCTAATATGATTAACGCTGTTGGTTTTTTCATGACTTAAGGATTCCACCTCCGGGAACAGCTGCTAAGATCACTCGGCTGCTAAAAATGTACAATGGCTGCAAAGCTGTTGGCAGCGAGGCTTGCTCCCCCTACCAAGGCACCATCGATCTCAGGTTGTTCCATAAATTCTTTGATGTTCTCGGGCTTGACGCTGCCGCCGTACTGAATCCGCACCTGCTGCGCCAGCTCAGCACCGAAAAGCTCAGCTAGGGTCTGGCGGATTCTGCCAATGGTCTGATTGGCATCGTCGGCGTTGCAGTATTCACCCGTGCCAATGGCCCAGACGGGTTCATAGGCGATAACCACCTGGGTCAGCTGTTCAGGGGCAACTCCCGCTAAGCCACGGGTAGTCTGGGTCACCACCACATCTTCCGTCTTGCCGGCGCGGCGCTCTTCCAGGGTTTCGCCCACGCAGAGAATGGGCTTAAGCCCGGAGCTCAGAGCCTTGAGCACTTTCTTGTTGATCAGTTCATCGTCTTCCTTGAAAATCTGCCGCCGTTCGGAGTGGCCCAGAATGACGTACTCGCAGCCCACATCCAGGAGCATCACCGGGGAGATTTCGCCGGTAAAGGCGCCTTGGTCTTCAAAATACATGTTCTGCGCGCCCAGCTTGACTTTGGTCAAGCCCAAGGCACTGAGGGCAGACAAACTGGTAAATGGTGCACAGATGACCACTTCTACTGGGCTGTCCTGCACTTGCTCTTCCAGCTTGCGCGCGGCCTCCACCGCTTCGCCCACGTTTTTGTGCATCTTCCAGTTGCCTGCTATGATGGGTGTACGCATGGTTTCACCTCTATTACTTATCATCTAAAGCCGCTACGCCCGGCAGCACCTTACCTTCCAGGAACTCCAAGGACGCGCCGCCACCTGTGGAAACATGGGTCATTTTGTCAGCCAAGCCCATCTGTTCCACGGCAGCAGCCGAGTCACCGCCGCCGATCACGGTTACAGCCGAGGAGTCAGCCAAGGCCTGGGCTACACTTCTGGTGCCATTGGCGAAGGCCTCAAACTCAAATACTCCCATGGGCCCGTTCCAGACGACGGTGCCGGCATTTTTCACGGCTTCACTAAACAGTTTAGCAGTTTCCGGGCCAATATCCAAGCCCTCCCAATCTGCGGGAATGCCGCTGATCGGCACTACTTTGTGCTCGGCATCGGGGGCATATTCTTTCGCCACAACCACATCAACGGGCAGCAGCAGCTTGACACCTTTTTCCTCAGCCTTGGCCAGGATGGTGCGGCAGAACTCCAGGCGTTCTTCGTCCAGGAGGGACTTACCGATCTCATACCCTTGGGCCTTGAGGAAGGTATAGGCCATGCCTCCGCCGATGATCAAGGTATCAACCTTGTTCAGCAGAGACTCGATAACCCCGATCTTGTCTTTGACCTTAGCGCCGCCCAAAATGGCCACAAAGGGGCGCTTGGGATCTTCCACGGCCTGGCCCAGGAACTGCAGTTCCTTCTCCATGAGGAAGCCGGAAACGGCCGGCAGGTACTCAGCCACGCCAGTAGTGGAGGCATGGGCACGGTGAGCTGTGCCAAAGGCATCGTTCACATAAATGTCCCCCAAAGCGGCCAGGGCTTTAGCAAAGCCGGGATCGTTGTCCGTCTCTTCCGCATGGAAGCGGACGTTTTCCAGAAGGAGCACTGCGCCCGGCTCCAGCTTGGCCACGGCCTCTTCTACCTCAGGCCCGATGCAGTCATCTACTTTCTGCACCGGCTGCCCCAACAGCTCGCTCAAGCGCTGAGCAATGGGGTCCAGGCGGTAGGCATCCTCGGGTTTGCCCTTCGGCCTGCCGAAGTGAGACATGAGAATTACTCTGCCGCCCTCGTTCAGCACATATTGGATGGTGGGCAGGGCAGCCCTGATTCGTTTATCGTCAGTAATGACGCCGTCCTGCATGGGAACGTTGAAATCCACGCGCATCAAAACCCGTTTGCCCTTCAGATCCACGTCTCTCACTGTTTTCTTGGCCATATACATCCTCCTTTTCGTATGGAATCCCCCAAAAGAGGGGGATTCCATCTTAAATCTTCCAGTTGTTTTACTTGCGGGACTCCATGTAGCGGATGAGGTCTACTACCCTCATGGAGTAACCCCACTCGTTGTCGTACCAGGCCACAACCTTGAGCATGTTCTCGCCCATGGTCTTGGTCAGCGCTGCATCGACGATGGAGGAGTTGCTGTTACCCATAAAGTCCGTGGAGACCAGGGGTGCCTCTTCGAAGGCCAGGATTCCTTTGAGCTTGCCTTCGGCAGCCTTCTTCAGCTCAGCGTTGGCCGCTTCAGCAGTGACAGGTTTCTCGGTGGTGACCACCAAGTCCACAACGCTCACTGTGGAAACGGGAACGCGCATCGCGAAGCCATCCAGTTTGCCCTTGAGTTCAGGCAGAACCAGGCCTACGGCTGCAGCAGCACCAGTTGTGGTGGGAACGATGTTCATCGCGGCAGCCCGGGCCCTCCTCAGATCCGAGTGGGGCAGATCGAGGATTCTCTGGTCGTTAGTGTAGGCGTGTACAGTAGTCATCAGGCCTTCCTTAATTCCGAAGGCTTCGTGGATAACCTTAGCCACCGGGGCCAAGCAGTTGGTGGTGCAGGAGGCGTTGGACAGAACGTGATGGTTTGCTGGATCGTACTTGTCCTCGTTAACGCCCATAACGATGGTGATATCCTCGCCTTTAGCCGGAGCGGTGATAATCACCTTCTTAGCGCCAGCGTCAATGTGCCATTGGGCCTGATCCCGCTTGCGGAAAACACCGGTGGATTCCACAACGTACTCTACACCCAGCTCGCCCCAGGGAATGTTCTTGGGATCCCGCTCGGCGTAGACCTTAATCTTCTTGCCGTTAACAACGATGTTGTCGCCTTCGGCGGACACCTCAGCCTGCAGAGTACCGTGGTTTGTATCGTACTTCAGCAGGTGGGCCAAAGTCTTAGCATCAGTCAAGTCGTTTACAGCTACGATCTCGATGTTCGGGTCAGCAAGCGCCCCGCGGAACACCAAGCGGCCGATGCGGCCAAAACCGTTAATACCAACTCTAATTGTCATCATGACTCCCCCTTACTCTATTTCTTTTAGACTCATCAACCTCCGGGCTACCCCCTCATCGGTAATGCACACATCGCAGTAACCTCTGGACAACACTGCCATTACAGCCCATGCTTTGCTTCTACCACCTCCAACGGCAATGACCAAAGGAATCCTTTCCAGGTCTTCCAGGCGCAGGCCCACTGAAGCGGTGTTGCGCACGATCCTGCCTTCAGCGTCAAAGTAGCAGCCAAAGGTTTCGCCCACGGCCCCGCTGGCAATCAAGTCCATGATGGAGGCATCGTCGAAACCCCTGCGTCTCGCCATTTCCTCCGCGGTGCCGATGCCGTGGAGCAAGATGTCAGCTCGGCGCCCCAGGGCAATCACGCTGCGGATGCTGGGTTCGCTGAGGATCTGCTCCAAATTGCAGGGCCGCACGTCTTCAGGGGCGTGCAGGAGGCGGTACGTTCCGCCTAAGCCTTCCGCCAGGGCCACGGCGATGGAATTGGATTGGATTTTAATATCCTCCCCCAAGCCGCCACGCACTGGAACCACAGTAACCTTCCTTTTAATACCTTGGAGCTTCACATACTCCGCCATGCTGGCTAAGGTGGTGCCGCCTGAGACAGCCACGATCTGGCCGTCCCGCAGTACTTCACAAAGATACTCCGCCGCCGTTCTGGCTAGGTCCCGCTTGGTAGCAGGGTCCTTGTCACAATCGCCGGGGACAACAATCAACTTCTTCACGCCGAGCACTGGAGCCAGTCTGTTTTCCAGCTGCTCCAGGGCGTAGGCATCTCTTACCACACTCTGGAGCTCCACAAAAACCTGTTCACCCTCGGGAGTGAGCTCCATCCCTAAGGAACTGGTGCGCAGCAGGCCCTGTTCCCGCAAAACGTCCAGCTCGCCGCGGATGATCCGCTCGGAAATCCCCAACTGGCCGGCGATAAACCTGCGCCCGATGGGTCCCTGGTTGCGAATGATCCTCAGCAGGCTGTACCGCCGCTCCAGAAGCTCAGCCAGTTCAGGCACGAGCTGCTGCAGGGCACTGAACCCGTCCATGACACCCCTCCCCCGGGACGCTTTCTGACCCGCCGGGGTTCATTTTGTCCCGCTCTAGTTATAAGTATTCTGGTCATGGGTATAATTCCCTCCAGGAACTTGTTAAGACTTGGGAACCAATTTGTCAAGTTGTCGCGCCTTGGCCCTGATCTGCCTGAGCCGGTAATTCACTCCAGACTTGCTCAGCTTGGGTTTCATCATCTCCCCCAGTTCCTGCAGGGAGGCATAGGGGTGTTCCCGGCGCAGCCTGGCCACTTCCCGCAGTTTGGGAGGCAGTTCCTCCAGGCCGATCACCGCATCGATCAGTTCAATGTCTTCCAGCTGAGCCACGGCCGCTTTCACCGTCTTGTCCACGTTGGCCGTCTCACAGTTGACCAGACGGTTCACCTGGTTGCGCATGTCCTTCATGACCCGAACATTTTCGAAGTGGAGTAGTGCGCTGTGGGCGCCCATCAGACTGAGCAGGCTCGCGATCTGCCCCCCATCCTTCATGTACACCACGAGCGAACCCTTTCTTTCAGTGATGCCCGCTTCCAGGTCTAGAGAGCCTAAGGTGGCCAAGATCTTGTCCGCCAGCCAGCCCTGCTCAGTGGAGATTTCCAGGTGGTAGGTCCGTTCCGGGTTGGTGATGGAGCCTCCGCAGAGGAACGCTCCCCGCAGGTAGGCCCGGCGGCAGCATTTCTTGCGGGGCACGCCCAGCTCATCGATGACGCTCTGGTCTTTGAAGTCCTGGTAGACTTGTCCGGCGCTGCGGCGCCCTAAGACCCGGACAGTGCACACTTGCGACCGCCGCGAGCGCGAGCGGACCAGCAGCACCTGAGTGGGCAGGTCGGGATAGAGCCCACGGAGCATGATCAGGATCTTCCGGGCCACGAATGGAGAGGAAGTGTTGAAGTCCAAAAATTGGTTGTGGCGGCCCAAGAGAAAACCGCTCATTTCATAAAAAGCGCTCAGCTCTGCCACCCGGCAGCAGCGCGCACTAGGGATCACCCTGGCCAGTTCTTGGCGGGTATCATCGGAAAAGGCCATTGTCATCGCTCCCTTCTCTCCCCAAGATCCAGACCCTGATGCGCCACTTCTGAATCTCCGCCTTGACAATCACGGGCCACTCGGAGTTGTTTCTGAACTTGAAATCAGTGTAGGGCCAGGCCACAGCGGCGTCCATGCCGTGTTTGATGTAGCTGGGGGCAATGGAGTGGATGCGGCGCTCCACTATCTCCAGCCCTGCCAGGCGCACCGCATTGTACAGGGTGGTGGATGTCTGGCACACTCCTCCGCCCACCCCTGGCACCACCGCTTCGCCCAGGATGATGGGGGCGTTGCGGTAGCCTTTCTCCGGAGTGCGCTCACCCACCACTTCATTAAAAGAAAAGACCTCGCCGGGCATGACGATGGTGTTGTTGATGGCCTGCAGGGACAGGCGGATGTTGTGCACCCGATCGGGGCTGCCCATGAGCGGGGTGGAAAAATCTCCGAGGGTTTTGGTGAGCTCCGCCAGGTGCTCCGTGCGGAACAGAGGAACCACAGGAATGCCGCGCAGCTGCAGCTTAGCGTGGGCCGGGGCGGTGACCACCTCATGCACTATTGTGTCCACATCGAAGTAGACCCCGTCTTCGTGGGGGATGATTTCTCCGGTAACTTTATCCAAGCTGGCGGGCACGGGCGGGCGCAGCAGGGGGCGCACCATCTGCTCCACGATCACCCGCACCTCACCAGGATAGTAATACTCCATGGCCCGCTCCTCCAAGTACACTCCTGCCCTGACGCCGAACAGCCTGCGGTGAACGGTGCGGTACACAGTGGGAAGGCCCACTCCCAAGGCGGTAATCAGCAGCAGCAAACCGGCAATTCTGCGCATACTTTTCCCCCCCAAGCCAGTTTATTCTGGCTGGGGGGAAAATAATCCAAAGGAGGCTTAAACTGCCCGCATGCTGTGGAGGCGATTCTTCTCCCGGCCTTCCGCCAGGCGGATAATCTCCTGGGCCAGTTTGGGGCTGGAGTGGCGCACCAAATCCCTCTGATCCAGCACATCGGCCACATGCACCTTGATGCCCATCTTTTCAATGGCAGCCACATCAGCCCGCACGGGAAAGGCGCCCTGTTTGGCATACGTCCTGGCTTGGGAGCTGGAAACGCTGGCGTTGTTCACCAGGACGTAATCCAACACTGAGGGCTGACCTAAATGGGCCAGCAGCGCCTTCACGTGGTCGCTGGCGCTGTAGCCGTCTGTTTCCCCTGGCTGAGTCATGACGTTGCAGACATAAATGCAGAGGGCTGATGTCTGGGCTAACGCTTCAGCAAAACCGGGGATAAGCAGGTTGGGGATGATGCTGGTGTACAGGCTGCCCGGCCCCAACACCACCACATCCGCATGGAGGATGGCCTCAATGGCTTCGGGCAGGGCTTTGGCGTTCGCAGGCTCCAGGAACACCCGTTGGATTTTCTTGCCCTGCTCCGGGATGACGCTTTCACCCAGTACGGTGGAGCCGTCGGTGTAGAGTGCCCCCAAGCGTACTGAATCCAAGGTGGAAGGCAGCACCCGGCCCCGCACGGCCAGAACCTTGCTGAAGGCGCGAATTCCTTCTTCGAAATCTCCGGTGATATCGGTCATGGCCGCAATGAACAGGTTGCCGAAGCTGTGCCCGGCCAGCCCATCGCCCCAGGAAAAGCGGTATTGGAACAGGGTTTCCATGAGCGGTTCCGTATCCGCAAGGGCCACCAAGGTGTTGCGGATGTCCCCAGGGGGGAGGATGCCTAGATCATCACGGATTCGCCCCGAACTGCCCCCATCATCAGCCACAGTCACCACAGCTGTTATGTTCGAGGTATGCTCTTTCAAGCCCCGCAGCATGGTAGACAGGCCCGTACCGCCCCCAATGGTCACAATGCGCAGCCCTTTCTGCAGGTTGCGGGCCTTGTACACATGCTCCACCAAGTCGGGCACATCAGCGGGGCGGATAGCCTCCACCACCGAGTTGACTACATTGCGCATGGCAATGCTTACGGCCAACAGACCCAAGGCAATGAGCACCGCTCCAGACAGCAGCGGGTTGAGGTGCCAATCGCCCACCCAGGCCAGGATCTTCCGTTCCCAAAGGGAAAACACGGCAGTGTTGAGCATAATCACCGTTCCAGTGGCGATGGCAAAAATCCCCAACAGCAGCAGAACAACCCAGCGCTTGACGCGCATCCCTGGGTACAGCCACTTTAACTTGCTCACTTCGGCCACTCCCCTTCTAGGTCTCGGGCATTTTTCCGGGGGAGCATCACACTTACAGCTTGCTGGCCGCGGCCTGATCAACCACTAGGGTGACCGAGGGATGCAGCTGCAGCACGGAGGCGGGAACATCAGGTGTCACCGGACCGTGCACTGCAGCGTAGACTGCATCGGCTTTGCTGCCGCCGCTGGCCATGAGGATGATCTCTTTGGCCTGCATAATGGTCTTAATGCCCATGGAAATCGCCCGTGTGGGCACCTCGTCTATGGAGGCAAAGAAACGGGAATTGTCCCGAATTGTACTCTCGGCTAAGTCAACCACGTGGGTGATGGCCCCAAAATCCGTGCCCGGTTCATTGAAGCCGATGTGGCCATTGGTCCCGATTCCCAGAATCTGGAGATCGATCCCGCCTGCCTTTTTGATCAGCTCCTCATAGCGCTGGCACTCTGCCTCCAGGTCGGGAGCCAGGCCGTTGGGAACATGGGTGTTCTCCGGTTTGAGGTTGACTTTAGAGAAGAGGTTCTCCTTCATATAATAGTTGTAGCTCTGGGGATGATCTGGCGCTAAGCCCACGTACTCATCCAGGTTGAAAGTGGTCAAACGGCTGAAATCAGTGCCTCGCGCATGGTATTCCACCAAGAGCTTGTAGACTCCCAGGGGAGTGCTCCCGGTTGCCAACCCCAGCACGCTGGTGGGCTTGCGGGTGATCTGTGCATACAAAAGCTTGGCTACCTCTGCACTCATGCTGTCATAATTGGCGACGACTACGATGTTCATGTGGATCCCCTTTCTCCTAGCTAATCTGCACTGTAGACTATGCGGCCGCTGATAATGGTTTTCTGGACCTCAAAGTCCGGTGTGAGCAGCACAAAGTCTGCTTTATACCCTTCCTTGATCCATCCCCGGTAGGCCAGTCCAATGGTCCGGGCCGGGTTGAGGCTGGCCATGCGGAAAGCATCCACAGGATCAACACCAATCCCCTCAATCATATTCCGCACTGCCCGTCTGAGTGTCAAGGTACTGCCCGCTAGGTTGCCTTCGGCCAGCCGGGCCGCTCCATCGCGCACAAAAATCTTGTTGTCACCCAGGACATACTCGCCATCGGGCAGGCCCGTTGCCTGCACCGAGTCACTCACCAGCACAACGTGCTCTGTGCCCACGCTGCGCAGCAGCACCTTGATGGCTCCCGGGTGCACATGCACAAAGTCGGCGATGAGCTCAGCAAAGAGCCCTGGAGTGGCCAGGACTGCCCCCACTGCACCCGGTTCCCGGTGGTGCAGGCCGCGCATTCCGTTAAATGTATGGGTCACGTGGGTGATCCCCCGCTCAATACCAGCCAGGGCCTGCTCATAGGTGGCGTCGGTGTGCCCCATGGAGACAGTCACCCCCCGGGCTTTGAGCCAGGCCACTGCTTCCAGGCTGCCGGGCACTTCCGGGGCCAGAGTAACCAGTTTCAGCTTACTGCCCAGTATGCTGTACAGCTCTTCCAGCTCCCTAAGATCGGCTTGGCGGATCGCCGGGCCGTACTGGGCTCCTTTATACTGTTCGCTGATATACGGGCCTTCTAGGTGGAGGCCCAACAATTCTGCTCCCTCGGCTGTATCTTCATAGGCGGCCACCACTTGGCAGACGGAACGGGTCTTATCCTCCGCAGCCGTGACTGTACTGGGCAAAAAGCCGACCGTACCGTGCTGAGCCAGAAAACGGGCCATGGTCTGCAGGGCCTCTGTAGTCCCATCCATGAGTTCCACTCCCGCACAACCATGCATATGCACATCGATCAGGCCAGGGGCGATCCAGCCCCCCTGGGCATCGATCACCTGAAACACATGGGGAGAAGCGGCCTCCAATATGCGCCTGCCCTCTTCTTCCCCAGCTACGAGCATGATTCGGTCTCCGATGGTAACGACAGTACCCCGCGCAACCAGCTCGTCGGTTACAACGGTACCATTGGTGATAAGCAAATGTTTCACTCGGGATTACCTCCTCCAGGTAACTAATTCGTGGTTGCCAAAGGCGTTCCTGCCAAATTAACAAGGAATAAATATGAATACCACTTGCATATTATCGCATCCGTGGTATAATGAAGCTAATTTGTTACTCGAGAAAGGATGTTCGCCGTGAAGAAACTGTCTGCATTATTACTCACCGCCATCGTGGTACTTACCATCGGATCTGTGGCTTTGGGTCAGGGAGTGCTCAAAGTGGCTACCGAAGCTGGTTTTATGCCCTTTGAGTACGTGGATGCCCAGACGGGAGAGCTCATGGGCTTCGACATGGACCTAATCAGAGCCGTGGGCGAAGTCTTGGGCCTAGAGGTGCAGATCGACAACATCGCCTGGGACGGTCTCATTCCGGCACTGCTCAACGGCAATTATGACTGCCTCATCGCCGGCATCACCATTACCCCTGAACGCCAGCAGGCGGTGGACTTCTCTGAACCTTACTTCGAGTCGGTTCTAACCGTTGTGACCAAAAACGGCGCCGAGATTTCTGGCCTGGATGGGCTGGCAGGGAAGATCGCCGCGGTGCAGATCAACACCACCGGTGACTTTGCCGCCAGCGACCTGGCCGATGCGGGCGAACTGAAAAGCGTATCCCGCTACGATACGGTAGCCGATGCTATGCAGGCTGTGATCATCGGGGCAGCGGATGTGGTTCTCATCGACCTCCCCGTGGCCAACGCTTACCTGCAGGCCAACCCTGCAGCACCCCTGCACCACGTGGGGCCCGTGGCGGACAATGAATTCTACGGAATTGCCGTGAACAAGACCAACAAGGCCCTATTGGAGCAGATCAACAGTGCTCTGGCCGAACTGAAGGCCAACGGAACCTACGAGCAGATCTTCCAGAAGTGGTTTGGAGCTAACTGATAAAGGCAAACTAATAGAGGCATGTGACAACAGGTGCGCAGGATCTGCGCACCTGTTGCTGGGAAGGAGAATAACACTTTGGGCTTTCGCTGGGACCTAGTCTGGAGCTCCCTGCCAACACTGCTGCAGGGGGCCAAGTTAACTGTACAGCTGACCTCTATCGCAGTCTTTTTCGGCATCATTCTGGGCACCATCGCCGGGATAACCAGAATATCCAAAAGCCCGCTGCGCTTGGCTGCCGCCTCTTACATCGATATTATCCGGGGCACTCCGCTGTTGGTGCAGACCTTTTTGATCTTTTACGGCCTGCCCAGCCTGATCTCCCGCCCCATTCCTGCCTACACAGCCGCTGTCCTGGCCTTGAGCATCAACAGCGGCGCTTATGTGGGGGAGATTGTGCGCTCGGGGATTCAGTCCATTGACAAAGGCCAGTGGGAAGCGGCCTCTTCGCTGGGGCTCTCGGGCAGCCAGACCATGGGCCTGATCATCCTGCCCCAGGCCTTCCGCCGCATCCTCCCGCCTTTGGGCAACGAGTTTATTGCCCTGCTCAAAGACTCCTCCCTGGTATCCATCATCGCCTTGGAGGAATTGGTGCGCAAGGGCCAGATCATCATCGGCCGCACCTTCCGCCCCTTCGAAGTCTGGTTGGCAGTGGCCATCATCTACTTCGTCATGACCTTTATCGTCTCGCACCTAGTGAATGTGGTGGAGAGGAAAGTCACGGCAGCTTAGGTGTGAATTTGACGTGCCGCACGCGGTAATCGGTGCCTTTGAGGAAGAGGTGCAGGTTGCTGCCGATAATCCTGGAGGCAACCCTCATGCCCACCCGGGCATCGAGATCTTGCAGGTCATAGTTGGTGGTAAATACGGTGGGCTTCAGGTTGTTGAGGCGGCCGTCCACAATAATCAGCAGGCGTTCCACCACCCAGTCGGTGGCCCGGTCCGTGCCCAGGTCATCCATTATGAGCAGATCGGCGTTGAGCAGTGGTTCCAAGGGGACGTTGCTCAGGCGCATCTGTTCCAGCAGGGTAGGCACGTAGACAAAGGCTACCGAGAACTTTTCCCGCAGCTCATTGGCTATGGCTGCGGCCAGATGGGTTTTGCCTGTTCCGGAAGGGCCGAGGAGGATAATGCCGCGGCCGTTCTCGATCTTATCGAAGTTGCGGGCAAAGGACCTGCTCCTTTCGAAGGCATTGCGGTTGAGCTCAGTCACCTGAAACCCGTCAAACGATTTAGCCTGCAGGGCCAGGGGCAGAGGATGGGCCGCGGGGATGATAACCAGCCGCTCCCGCTCTAGGCGCTCCTGCTCCCGCTGCTGCTTGATGCAGGCACAGTCAGTCAAAAGCCACAATCCCCGTCCCACGGAAGCGGGCATGGGGAAAGGGTGGCTTTTATAGATCTTATGGCGCACTTCGCCGCAGATCGGGCACGGCTGCCCTTTGAGGCTCCGCCGCAGGCCGTATTTAGTCATCCAAGAACGAAAAGAGGCTGAGGTCCTGTTCAGTTTCGGTGTAGGTGAAGTCTTCCCTGCGGATTTTCGTCTGAGCAGCATGGGGCCTGTCCCCTCCGTTCTTATGCTTGTCTTCGTTTAGGGCCGACCAGTAGGCGCGGAAATGCTCCTCGGTGGTAATCCCGTGCAGCAGCCAATCTTCAATGATGCGGTAGATATAGTTAAAGGAGATGTGCATATTCTTGCCCTGCAGGCGTCTACGCCTCTGCTCTTGCCTGGCCCGGAGGATAGCACAGCCGATGACAAAGGGGCTCATCCCCTCATCCTGGGCTGCCACCAGCTTTTCCTTCTGGGCACTGGACAGCGGCCCCACCTTCTGTTCGTATAATGCGAAGACGTCCTCCATCCTAGGTTCCACGTATCCACCTCCACAGCAAGAAACCTAAAGCAACTGTAGCCAAACTCCCGGCCAGCCAGTACCAAAGGGTTGTCTCCCCTTTGTACACTGGGGCCAGTACACCTTGATCCAGCTGCGCCCTCTGGCCCTTGGGCCCCCAGCGCGGCGCCAGGAGATCAAAAACGGGCACTCCGGTGCCTCCCACCTGCCAGGGCCCCGGGCCCATATCCCTCCACTCATCCTCAGCTAAACCATCGAAGGCACCCACCAGGACATAATAACCCCACGCAGAGCTGGGGTCAGGCAGGAGAGTTCTGTCTACCTGCAGGCGGATGGTTTTGTCTTCAGTCAGCGCCAGGCTGGTCACCCCGGAGCTGACCGTTTCCGGCTGCGAGCCGGGCCCGCGCCAAATCTGCAGCCTGCTTCCGCCAAAGGGAACTGCGCTCAAGCGCAGATCCCAGGGAGCCTCAGGGATAGTGTGCAGCCGATAGCGGCCGACCTGGATCTGATCAGATCCCAGGCCGCTGCCTGTTGTAATGTACAATTCGAGGCGCTGATGGAAGTACCCTTCCGGGGCGCGAAAAGGATTGGTCAGGGCCGCGAATTGAAAGTCGAAATAAACGTACTGCTCATCGGAGCTGACCGTAAACTGGAGCAGATCAAACAAGCCGGGTACAAAAACCTCATGGCTGGGATAAACCAGCCCCCCTGCGCCCCTGTCATCTCCTTTGGGGTCTTTGCTGCGGAAAAGGATTTCCTCCCCGGCTGCCTGCGATGCCACCAAAAGCAGTACCGTAAGGGCCAGCGCCAGCCTGTGCATGCCCATCCCCCCGTATAGGGATCCTATGCGCTGGGAGGGGAGATATACACCCTTTCCACCCGGCTGCTGAGCATGCAGGTGATCTCGTAGTTGATGGTCCCAAGGTGCCGGGCCCAGTCGTCGGCGGTCACGGACAGTTGGCCATCTGACCCCAGGAGGATCACTTCATCGCCGATCCCCACCGGCAGATCACCCACATCCACCATGGTGTGATCCATGGTCACATTGCCCACAATGGGGCAGTAATGCCCTTTGATGATCACGTGGGCCTTGTTCCCCAGGCCCCGGGATAGGCCGTCCGCGTAACCAATGGGCAGCACAGCCAGGGAAGTCTCTTTCCAAGTTACGTAGGTGCCGCAGTAGCTCACCGCGCTCCCGGCGGGCACCCGCTTCACAAAAGCCACCCTTGTTTTCAGGCTCAGGGCTGGTTTGAGGTCGATGGGACGGCGGGCATCGGGGTACATGCCGTAGATCCCCAGCCCCACCCGGACCAGATCCAGACGAGATTCGGGGAAAAACAGGGTGGCCGCGGTGTTGGCCGCATGGTAGAAAGGCACTGCAATCCTGCGGGCAGCCAGATCTTGCCTTACCTTAGCAAAGCGCGCCCACTGCAAGCGGGTGTATTCCAGATCCTCATCTTCGGCCCGGGCAAAATGCGTAAACACCCCTTGAATCTCCAAACCCGGCAGGCTCTGCACCAGCTCCACCAGATCGCCGAAGTCCGAGGGCAAAAGGCCCAGCCTGCCCATGCCCGTATCCACCTTGATGTGCACTTTGGCTGTTTTCCGCTGAGCCACCGCCGCTTGCGAGAGCAGGCGGGCGATATGCGGTTCGAACACCGTTACGGCCAAGTCGTAGGCGACACACACATCCAGTTCATCCGCGCCCACGGCGCCTAATACCAAAATGGGAGCGGTAATGCCGCCGCGGCGCAGGCGCACCGCTTCTTCTGGCAGGGCCGTGGCCAGCCAGTTGGCTCCCTGGGCAATCATGGTGTACGCGGTTTCCAAGGCACCATGTCCGTAGGCATTGCCCTTGACCACAGCCATGAGCTCGCAGCCGGGCCCGATGAGCCGGCGAAACTGGCGCACATTGTATGCTATGTTTTCTAAGCTGACCTCCGCCCACACCTGTCTGGTGAGCTTACTCATGGAGGAACCACTCCGTCCTACTGCAAAATCTCCTGGATGAAAACTAACAGGTCACCGGCCATGAGGCCCCTGGCTCCCCGTTCTGCGGCCAGATCGCCAGCCCGGCCGTGCACGTAGGCAGCCAGAGCCCCGGCCCGCACCGGATCCAGCCCTTGTCCCAAGAGGGCGGCTGTCAGGCCTGTGAGGACATCTCCAGTCCCGGCGGTAGCCAGGCCGTGGTTGCCCGTGCTGTTAATATAAGCCTCCGCGGGGCTGGCTGTAATCGTGGGGGCACCCTTCAAGACCACAACCATTCCCCACTGCTCTGCGCACTGGGCGGCGATGCCCACCCGATCCGCGTTAACGCTCGCCGGGTCGGATGCCGCCAGGCGGGCCATCTCCCCGGGATGGGGAGTAATCACCCACTGACGGCGCTTGGCCGGGGGCACACTGCTGAGAAACTCCGGGCTAAGGGCCGCCAGGCCGTCCGCGTCAATCACCGCTGGCCCATCCCAACTGCTGAGCAGAGTCTGCACCACTTTGACCACTTGGCTGCTGCGCCCCAACCCAGGGCCGATGGCCAGCACGTCCTTACCCGCCAGCAGGCCCCGGAGTTTCTCCAGGCTCCCTTCGCCCAACGTACCGCCCTCTGCTTCCGGAACAGGCACCACAATCAGCTCATCTGGCGAAAAGCGGTTGTACACGCCCTCGGGGACAGCGACCGTAACCAGGCCACCGCCCCCCCGCAGCACGGCGCGGCCGCAGAGGGCCGCCGCACCCGCATAGCCCACCGATCCAGCTACCACCAAGGTGTGGCCGTGACTGCCCTTGTGGGACCAGGGCTGGCGTTCAGGCAGCCAGCCGAGGGCCTCCGGCCCCACCAGCTCACGGCGGATGCCGCTGGCCTGGAGGGGAAAGCCCAGATCTACCACCACATTCCGGCCGGCATGAGCCCGGCCGGGATAGAGCAGGTTGCCCAGCTTGAGCAGCCCCAAGTTGATGGTGAGATGGGCCCGGATAGCCTCGGAAGCCACTTCTCCCGTGGACGAGTTCACTCCGGTGGGGCAGTCGATGGCCACGACGGGACACTGCACCTCATTCACCACCTGCACCAAAGCCGCCCATTCTTCCTCTAGTTTTCCAGAAAAGCCCGTACCCAAAAGGGCATCTATGATTAGATCGGCAAAATTCAGGCTCCAGCGTAGTTTCTGCAACTGCTTGAAATCAACCGCGGCCAGATCAGCCCCCAGCTTCTGCAGGATGGCTAGATTGGCGGCGTTCTCTTTGCTGGACCGCTTCTGATCGCCGGCCAGATAGACCTTGACCCGGGCGCCTAAGGCCAGCAGCTGCCTGGCCACAACCAGCCCGTCGCCACCGTTGTTGCCCGGCCCGGCGAGGATGTGCACGCGCCGTGTCTCCAGGGGAGCAAACTCTGCTTTCAGCACTTCCATGATCCGGCTCCCCGCGTTCTCCATGACAACCAAAGAAGAAAGGCCGAGAGTCTCAAAGGCCTTCCTTTCCAGGCTGCGCATTTCAGCTCCGGTTACGATCCGCATATCTTCTCCTCCCCTAAGGCGAGGACATAAGCCACCGCCAACTCCTTGGTGTGGGACAGGCTCACGCAAAAACGCGTCACTCCCTGCTCAGAAGCGATCCCGGCTGCAGGCTCCAAGAGCTGCACCTGCGGCCGGCCCCATTCATCTGAGCAGATCTCCACAGAGGAAAAGGGTACGCCCTGGGTGAAGCCCCGGCCCAAGGCTTTCATCACCGCCTCTTTAGCCGCAAAGCGGGCCGCCCAGGATTCAGGGCCCTTGCCCTGCAGCTCCTCCCTTTCCCGCGGCGTGTAGATGCGCTCGCGAAACTTAGGGCTGTTCATGGCCTTGGCGATGCGCTGTACTTCGATTAAATCCACTCCGCAGCCTTTAACTGGCACGGCTTCCTCCCTGCTCCTGCTCAATGGTTTGTATGACCGGCTCCAGCACTGCTGTGAGTACTGCCTGGTCGGGATGTTCTCCCATCACCCTGATCAAAGACTCCGTGCCCGAGGCCCGCACAAACAGGCGGCCGTACGGGGCTAGCTGTTCCTGAGCCTGGCTGATGGCGGCTTGAATACGGGCGTTGTCCTGCCAGCCGTTCTTGTTCTCCACCCGCACATTGATCAGCTGCTGCGGGAAGATTTCCATACATTTCGCCAGCTCAGCTAAGGTCTTGCCCTGGATGGTCCTGTTTTCTAGAAGCTTTAAGCCGGTGAGCATGCCATCGCCTGTAGTGGAGTTTTCCAGGAAGATGATGTGGCCGGACTGTTCCCCGCCCAGGATGCTGCCGATCTCCAGCATGGTCTCCAGTACATACCGGTCACCAGGCTTAGCGTATACCACATCGCCGCCGCTTTCCAGAAAGGCCCGGCGCAGGCCGCCATTGGAGTAGGCGGTAGCCACTACTTTACCCGCCGGCAGACGGCCCTGCCGCAGCAGGTACAGGCCGGCAATGGCCAGGATCTGATCTCCGTCGATAAAACCGCCCTCTTCATCTACCACCAGAATACGGTCTCCGTCACCGTCAAAGGCGAAACCAAGATCAGCTCCGGTTTCTTTGGTCAGGCTCTGGATCTTTTCGGGGAACGTAGACCCGCAGAAATGATTGATATTAGTGCCGTTGGGCTGATCGAAAAAGGCCGTAACTTTGGCACCCAAACTGCTGAACAGCTTGGCTGCATAGGGCGCCGTTGCGCCATTGGCGCAGTCTAGGGCCAGGTGCAGTCCCCGCAGATCAAGAGAAACCTGAGCTTTGAGGTAATCTATGTACAGTGCTGCGGCATCCGTCTTGGGCACCACCCTGCCCACAGCCTCGGCTATCGGCCGGGGCCCTGCGTCCTGCTCAATAAGTTCTTCGATGCGGGCTTCCTCTTCTTCCGACAGCTTATAGCCATCGGGGCCGAACACCTTGATTCCGTTGTCCTCCAGGGGGTTGTGGGAAGCGGAAATGACAATCCCTCCGGCACAATCCAAAGCCTTGGTCAAGTAGGCCACTCCCGGGGTAGGGATTACTCCCACAATGAAGGCATCGAGGCCCGTGGAGGTCACTCCGGCCACCACCGCGCTTTCCAGCATCTGCCCCGAGAGGCGGGTGTCCCGGCCGATCACAATCGGCTTGGGGGCCTGTTCCCGCAAAACCAGCGCAGCTGCCCGGCCGATGCGCAGGGCCAGCTCAGGCGTTAGCTCGCTGTTCGCGATGCCGCGCACGCCATCAGTTCCGAAATACTTCCCCATACGCTATTCCTCCCTCGTTTCCTCAGACTCGCTTGCTTTCAGTTCCACCGTGATCTGGGGCGGGTCGATCTCCACCGCCAAAATACCCCGCCCCTGGGCATCCAGAGCCCGCACGGGGAAAGAGTTCCCGGCCCCCAGGCCGCCGCCTACATTGACGTAGGCCACCACGTGGTCCACCTCGTCCACCACACTGCGGGCTCCTTTGAGGGTGACCACTTCAGGCCGGGGTGTAAGCCCGGCTGCGAATTCCGCCCGCTCCACCCCCAGCAGGGCCAAGGTAACTGGGAACACAGCCTCCACCAGTTCCTCTGTGTACACACTGACCCAGCCGGGTGTGACGCTCAAGATTTGAATGCCCAATGGACCTGAAACTTCAACATTATACGTTTCGGTTCCTGCCTGCGCTCCCCTGAGGTTGATGGAAGCCGAAATGGAACTTTCTCCCCGGTTGAGCAGGGGAGAAAGCCCACGGACGCGTACCTGCACCGGTTCCGGCTCTTCTACCAGCACCAAATCAGCAGGTAAGTTCTGTACTTCCACCGCGAGGGTAACGGTCCGTTCCGCTTCGCCCAAGGAGCCGTCCCCGGCAGCCAGAAGCCAGAGGATCACCGCGAGCAGCAGCGAAAACAGCCGCCAATAAATGTCCGGACTGGTGAGAAAAGCCCAAATCCTGCGCGCCAGCCTCATTCCGCCTCCCCTCCCTGCAGGTAAAAGGTGAGATGCTCTTTGAGACGGCTTTCCGTCAGATAGCGGCGCAGAGACCCGCCTGCTGCCAGGGAGATCACGCCCGTCTCTTCCGAGACCACCACAACCACCGCATCGGTCTGCTCCGAAAGACCCACCGCGGCCCGGTGCCGCGTGCCCAAGCCGCTGCTCAACCGGGCATCGGTTAAGGGAAACACGCACCCGGCACTGATGATCCTGCCGTCGGCAATGATCACGCCCCCATCGTGCAGGGGGACACCCGGCTCAAATATATTCAACAGCAGTTCGGTGCTGATCAGGGCGTCCAGCTTGACCCCGGTCTCTATGTACTCATGCAGGCCGGTCTTGCGCTGAAAGGCGATGAGCGCACCAGTCTTGGCGGCACTGAGCTGGGCTGCCGCCCGGCAGATGGCATCCAGGTCCAGTTCTTCTCGGCCCGTTCCCCGGCCCAGGGGCCAGCTGAAGAGCTGCCCCCTGCCCAGCTGCTCCAGGCCGCGGCGCAGCTCAGGATAAAACACCACAGGCAGGGCCACCAGGACCAGGGTTGTGGTCTGGTCCAACAACCAGCTCACGGTGCGCAGGCTTAAAGCACGAGCCACTACACTGCTGGCAAAAATCACAGCCAGCCCCTTAACCAGTGTAGTGGCTCGTGTCCCCTGCAGGGAACGGATCACCCGGTACACCACATACGCCACGATGAGAATGTCAATGGCATCGCGCAGAGTGAAAATCACCGAGTGTTCCCCCTCTTATGGCAGTCTAACGGGCGGCCAGGACCCTTTCCGCCGCTTCTGTGGCCTGGCCGAATTTCTGCAGCTCAACTTCTAGTACAGCTAAAGCGGTGAGCACATCCAGGGGTGTGGCATAGCCCATATGCCCGATCCGGAAGACCTTGCCGGCATGGGTACCCTGTCCGCCGGCGAACTCCACCCCATACTTCTTCCGGATGCGCTGACGAAACTCATCGGCCTGCGGATGCTTCACTGCGGTAAGTGTGGGCGAAGCATCGCGGTCGCTGACCAAAAGCTCCAGGCCCAAAGCACGGATGCCTGCCCTGGTCATATCCCGCATCAGCGCATGCCGGGCGTAGACATTGTCCAGTCCCTCTGTTTCCAGCATTTTTAAGGTTTCCTCAAGGGCAAAGACAATATGAATGTTGGGGGTAAACGGGGTTTCGCCCTTGGCCAAAAACTGCTCATATTTACGGAGATCGAAGTAATACCTGCTGGAATCGCACTTCTCCAGATAAGCCCGGGCCCGCTCCGACAGGGCGATAAAGGCTGCGCCCGGCGGCATCATCAAGCATTTCTGGGCGGCGCTCACAACCACATCCAAGCCCCAGGCATCCATCTCGCAGGGAGCCCCGCCCAGGGCGCTCACGGCATCAACCACCAGCAGGGCCTGATGATCCCCGCGGGCTTTGGCCACCGCCTGCACATCGTTGAGCACTGCGGTGGAAGATTCGTTGTACACAACAAAAATGAGTTCAATTTCTGGATGCTGCTGCAAGAACTCAGCCACCTGGTCTGGGTCAACTCCCCGGTCCCAGGGGAATTCTAACACGTGCACTTGGGCCTTGTAGGCCGTACACAGTTCGGCCCAGCGTTTGCCGAAAAAGCCGCCCACCAGGCAGAGCACCGGAGTACCCGGCGAAACCAGGTTGGCCACTGCGGTCTCCATACCAGCGGTGCCAGAACCGGTGATCATGTACACGGGGTTTTTGGTGCCAAAGATCAGCTGCAAACGTGAGAGTACAGCGGGGAATCTCTCCTTGAAAACGGCGCCCCGGTGGTTGATTACCGGCCGGGCCATCTGGAGCGACACTTCACTGGGTACAGGAACCGGCCCGGGAATGCGCAGTTCAGGCTTGAAACGGTACATGCTGAATCCTCCTTGCGCGGTTGTTGTATGCTTCCTAAAGCAAGCGCTTCATGCGCTTGACAATGGCCAGAATCTCCTGACGCCCGCTCAGCGCTCCGAAGTCCTCCACGATCACTCCCTGCTGTTCCAGATGACTCATGAGCACACGCAGCGCCTTGGTGGTGCCTAACAGGCCGGGCAAGATAAAAGCGCAGCCGCGCTTGCCTTCCAGCCGAGTGGCCCGTTTGATCAAATTGTCCATCTCCGCAGGGATCTGCGGTTTCCACCAGCCCTTGTACCCGCAGGCGACGCACACCAGCCCGTAGGGCGCTGTGCTCACTGGTGCGGTGCCGGCGCCGGCAGGGGACAGCAGATCAACCTTGACCTGTTCCTTCTCCAGCGCCTCCTGCATCAGGGCTACAGATTTTTGAGTCTTGGCATCGTCTGCGTGCAGAATCAATACGCGCACAGTGTTAGCCCCCCATTTCCTGTCCTTCCCTGCCTACTTCTCCAAAAAAACTTCAAATCCTGTTAACGGGCGGTGTGTTCATAGGCATAGGCAGAGGAAGAGATGGTATCACCCATGCCCACAGTGCTCACTGGATTGGGTACCACGTGGGCAGGAACAATCAGCACGGTATGGTCAGGAAACTCCAGGATACCATCCTCCAGGAAACTGCCGGGAACCTCTACGCCGCGGCGCTGCATCTCTTGGGCAAAGGTCTCCAGCTGCTGGAACCCGATGGTGGAAAGGGGAATTTCCGCAGCCTCAGCCAGACGATCATAGAGCACATAGCCGCCGTATTTGGCCTTGATGGCATTGACGGAAGAGGCATAGAGGCAGGCTTGGCGCACATGTTCCACTGGAACCCGATAGGGCTTTTTCAGCAGCACAACGTAATAGCCCAGGTTGTGCAGCTGGATGCGTTCAAAGCCCAGCTCCTGCCAGAGCTTGACTACGCCATCATACAGGGTGTAAGAGCATTCTTTAGCTTCAATGGCCGCGCGTTCTTGTTCGTAGCCGTAGATGCGCAGCACCCGCTTAATCTCGTTCTCGTTGATGCCGAAGGACTGAATCTCGCTGGCCACCGCTTTGAGCATCTCCCGCTCCGCTTCATCGGCGCTCATGGGGACATACTCAAAATGCAGGCGCAGATGGGGATTCTGCTCCTTCAGCCGGTGGACACTGTTCATGGAGTCCGCCAGGTAGGCCTTCCGTTCGCTCTCCCCCGCTGGTGCGTAGTGAAAGCCGGCCAGAAAGGCTACGTCCACCGATTTGCCCAGCTCCGGCAGGTACTGCTCCAGCTCAGGATCAAAGGCCATCACTACGCCTTCGGGCCTCGTAGCCAGGATCACCCGGTTCGCCCGTGGTGTGGTGATCACATGCCCGCCCAGTTCAAAACGCTCGTTCTTGGCATACTCGAAAATCCAGTTCTCCTTCACCGGATCGTTGGGCCTGACAGCCTCCTGCACGTTCACAATGGCCAGCCCGTCCCGCACCACAGGGACGTCCACTTCCGGGAAAAACATGGAGGCCTGCTTCGCGGAGAGCAGCGAAGTGTACACCATGGAATGGGCGCCCAGAGCGGCCATCTGATTGGCGATGATGCCCGCTTGTCCACCCATACTCTCCACCCGCTCGGGGAAAACGTCCTCCAGCCAGCTGAGCATATCCATATCCCGCAGCACGATGTGCACAGATTTTCCTTCCTGAAGGGCCTGCATGAGCACGGCGACAAACTCGTTCTCATTGGTCACCTCGGGTATTTCCATACCCAGGAGCCTTTCTACAGCAGTGAAATCAACGCGGGGATTGCTCAACAGAGGTGCCAGCTTAGCCTGCTCGAGATGCACCACAACATCAACATTTGTATTAAACGCTGCCAGAGTGTTCGCTGTGATTTTATGCTGCACAGCCTCCCTAACCCTGTTCTGCCATACGGTCTGCAACGATTATACCTCCTATAGTTCATTCTGTTACTTAGATATATTATCATAACGAATTGACTCCGACAATTGTACTCCCACTAGCGTCTAGTTTCCTCCTGACAGTAATTGTAGAGGCCGGCGAAAACAGCTTCCGCGACCTTCCTTTGATAAGCCGGATCGGCCAGGAGCTGGGCCTCCTTGGGGTTGGACAAAAAGCCTACCTCCACCAGGGCCGCTGGCATGGAGGTATCCCTTAAGACGCGAAAATTGCCCGCCTTGGCGGCGCGCCGGTTGGGGCCTAAGCGCTTAACAAGCTCGGCCTGGATGGACTTGGCCAGCCGCTCGCCGGCCGCATCCTGCTCACTGTAAAAAGTCTGGGCGCCGGACCAGATCGGTGAAGGAAAAAAGTTGGCGTGGATGGAGATATACAAATCGGCCCTGGCCTCTTCCGCGATGCGTACCCGGCGCTCCAGATCCTGCCGCTTCCGGTTGAGCAGATGAGTCTCGCTGGAATCGGCCAGATCGTAGTCCCCGTGCCGCACCATAATTACAAAAACTGCGGCCCTGGAAAGCAGCCGCTCCAGTTCCTTAGCAATAGCCAGGGTAATGTCCTTTTCCAAGATTCCCTGGGAGCTTACTGCGCCTGGGTCAATGCCGCCGTGCCCCGCATCAAGCACGATGGTTCGTCCCGAGAGTCCCTGCTTTGGGCCGGTAGCCACGGGGAGCACTCCCAGGCCTGCGGTGCCAAGGAAAATGCCCACAGTCAAACAGCCCAGAACCCACCAGGCCAGATGCTGGACGCGCACAAACCACACGCGCATAAAAACACCTCCACACCCAAAGGTATTCAGGTGCGGGGATGTTTACAACACTGCAGGACCCGAAAGCCCCCTTCCCTCTCCACGGTGTCACAGCTGCCAGCCAGTTCCTCCAGGTAGGCCTGGAGGCTCTTGGCCCCCTGTTTGGTGCGGATGACCACCAGCAGGCAGCCTCCGGGTTTGAGGGCACGGTATGCATCTGTAAGCAGCTGGTAAACCACCTTCTTTCCGGCGCGGATGGGCGGGTTGCAGAGCACCCAGTCAAAGCTGACCTCCGGCAGGGCAGTGAGCCCGTCGGATACCAGCACCTGGGCGTTTTCGATGCCGTTGGCGTCCAGGTTCTGCCTGGCCAGCTCCACAGCCCGCTCGTTCACATCCACCATGTACACCTGCCCGGATGGCCCCACCATGTCCGCGGCCACCATCCCGATGGGGCCGTAACCGCAGCCCAGGTCCAAAACCACCTCCCCGGGCCGCAGCTGCAGGCAGTCAATGAGCAGGCGGGTGCCGGGATCCACTTCGGTTTTGGAGAAGACTCCCGCATCGCTCTGGAAGCGGTAGAGCCTGCCCTTAAGTTCAGCTTGGAAAGCAACGGGCTTATGCTCCGCGCCTGGTTTGGCGGTGAAATAATGATCACTCATCGTGCTCTTCACCCAGGGCCGTGAGCACCAACTGCAGATGCTCGGAGATTTCAGCCACAGCGTCTTCCGGTGCGCCTTCCAGCGCCTCCTGCAGCAGTTCCCTGGCTTCCTCCAGACGGCCCACGAGATAATAGCCGTAGCCTAGGGTATCCAGGTAGATAGCCTGGCGATCCAGCTCGACGGCGCGCTCCGCCATTTCAATGGCTTTGGTGATGTGCACTTCCCGCAGCAGGTAGTGATAGGCCAGGTTGTTCAGGGCCAGGTGGTTATCGGGCTGGCGCATGAGCACCTGTTGGTAGTTCTCCACCACTCCCAAATAGTTGTCCAGGTGTTCGTAGACAAAAGCCTGGTACAAGTAACCCTGCCAAAACTGGGGTGCCACGGTCAGCAGCTCCTGCGCGGTCTGCAGGGCCCCTTCCCAGTTCTGCTCATCGAAGCAGGCAAAGTACCGATCATTCAGCTCTCTAATGGCCTCCAGCTGCTGGAAGGGATCGCCTTCCCACTCTTCCCGGAAAGACCAGCCTCTAAACTCAGTGTGCACTTCCCCCAGCGCCTCCTGAACAGTGAGGCGCACCGGAACCCAGCCTTGATCGGTTCGTTCCAGATTCACTACGGCCTTTTCTCGGGCGAAAAAGAGCTCCAGCTCCACCGCGCCAATGTGCGCGGGCTGTTCCGAATCGAGGGTGAAGCTGAACACCGAAACCAGTGTCTTCTTGCCTTGCCGGATCAGAAAAGGCAGGCCGCTCTGCTCATGGAACCAGAGAACCAGTTCTGGATCTTCCTCCGAAATGTAGCGCTGCACCTTGGTGCCTGCCACCTGGTCTAGGCCAGAGTATACCAAAGGCTTGCGGGCGTAATCGGCCAGAGTAAAGATATAATTGACCAGGTCCTCAAAGAGCCAGTACTTCTCGTAACTGTACTGCACATCGTTCCCCGACTGCACTTCAACAAAGCCGTCGTGGCTGGTGATGGTCACGGGGCCCTCTTCAGAAAAATACTGCACCTGAAAGCTGCGGGGATAGGCGAAATGCAGCACGCCGTCCATAAGCAGGACCTCTTCATCTTCCCTGATCAATCGGGAAAAGACGTGCACGCTGGCAAAACCGCGGCTCAGCCAATCTTGGGGCCCCACAGCACAAGCCTTACCGTCCAGGCCGGATACGATGAGTAAAGCTAACAGCAAAAGCGCTGACCTGTGCTTCCTCAGGATCAATAGCCCGTCTCCCCTCTCAAACCCTGCACGATGGCCACTCCGGCACTGGCGCCGATGCGGTTAGCCCCCGCCTCCAGCATGGCCACGGCCGTTTCATAATCGCGCACTCCGCCGGAAGCCTTCACACCGAAGTCATCTCCCACCACGCGGCGCATGAGCTTGATATCTTCCACCGTGGCGCCTCCGGGTCCGAAGCCGGTGGAAGTCTTAACGAAATCAGCGCCGGCCATCTTGGTCAAGATACAGCCCTTGACGATCTGCTCCTTGGTCAGGTAACCCGTTTCCAGGATCACCTTAAGCACCAAGCCCGGCACGGCATCCCGCACAGCCCTGATATCGGAGTAGACCTGGGCGTAATCGCCTTCCACCAGCGCGCCGATGTTCAACACCATATCCACTTCCTCCGCACCTGCTGCTACCGCATCCCGGGCCTCCAAAACCTTGGTCAGCGTGGTATTGGCACCCAAGGGAAATCCCACCACTGTGCAAACTTTGACCTCACTTCCCCGCAGCATGCGGGCAGCGGCTGCCACGTGCACCGGATGCACGCATACGGAAGCAAAGCCGTACTGGCGGGCTTCCCGGCACAGTTTCTCAATGTCCTGCTTGCTAGCTGTCGGTTTGAGCAGAGTATGATCGATGTAACTGGCCAGCGTGCGTTCTTGATCGGCCGCGGCCCCCTGCCCACGGCTGGGCCTCGCCGGCACAACCAACCGAATACCCTGCTGCGCTAAGGCCAGGCTGATCTGCTCTTTCTGCTCGTCCAGCCACTTTTGATCCATGCTGACCATCCTTTTCACAACCCCTTTCCCACTGTTACGAGGTTACTACCCAGCTTTTGGCGCTGTTCACCGCACTGGCCCATCCTTCCAGCAGGCGCAGGCGCTCTTCCG
>JAAYMM010000047.1 GCA_012521335.1 Bacillota bacterium
AATGGCGCCCGCGAGCAGGAAGCTGCGCTTTTTCTGACGGGAAATATTGCGGAATGCCACCTTCAGTGTGAACATTTGATCACCTCGAGCTTTCCATGGCCTTGCGCGGCGAAGTTTTCATGACGATAGCTGTGGGGTAAGCGCTGGACATGGCCCCAACGGCCGCAATCACGACCAGGGAGAGCAGAACCGCAGGCCAAGACAGCTCCGGCCTGAGCTCCGGGCCTCCGTAGATAATCTCCAAGAATACGTTGGTGGCCTGCAGCCCAATCCTGTTCAGCACCAACAGAACTAGTGCGCCAGCGGCCACTCCCACCAGTCCCGAAATGCCGGACAGGAGCATGGTTTCCAGCACGATCATGCGGCGGACAAAGCTCTTTTGGGCTCCTATTGCCCGCATGGTGCCGATTTCGCTCATACGTTCCGTAACCGAGATGACCAGGGTGTTCATGATGATAATCACGGCTACCACAGCGATAATCAAGACGATGGTGTTGAACACACTCTTAATGCCATAGGACAGTTCCGCCAAGGCACCCGCCCCCTGCCGCCAATCCCTGGTCTGCGCGGCGATGCCCTTGTCAGCAAAGAACTGGGCAAAATCCTGCTCCGCCTGCTTGAGGTACTTCTCATCGATCAGGCGCACCAAAAGGTACTGCCAGGCACCCGTGTCCTCCTGGGCGGCTGCTTGAGCGGCTTCTGTCCCCTCCAGTAGGGAGAACCAAAAGTCATCCTCCGTTTCCGGCTCCTCCACGCTCACTTCCGCGAACAGGGAATCCAGGGAGCCGAAGATGCTCTCCTCATCGATCTCGCCCAGGAACCGCTGTTCCTCGCTGGAGAGCTGGGCGGGATCAGCAGAGCCCACCACCATACCGGCCAGGGCCCGCACGTTGGAGATATCCATGAGGGACACCATATCCAGCTGCACGTTGGACTGCTTAAAGCGGAACAGGCCGGTTATCTCCACTTCCCGGATGCGCATGCCCGTGTGGGTGCTCACCGAAGTAAACAGAAGTTTATCGCCGGGACGGAAGGTGAAGCCCACCTGCTCCTCTAAAATCTCGGCCACGGCTTTGTTCAGAAGCACACCCTGTTCGCCGGGCCGCCAGAAACCTCCTTCCAGGATTTCCACGTTGTCTGGGAACATGGCCTGGTACTGCTCGGGGATGATGCCAAAGAGCTGTGTGGCTCCCAGTGTCTTCTCGCCCCGAGACACGATCGCAGTGGCGGAAACCTGGGGGTTGACCACAGCTACATATTGGAGCGAGTTGGCAAACTCCACGATCTCCGCGTATTCGGGGATCCTGGGCACGGGCTGCTCCATGGCGGTCAGATCCTGAAAGCCAAAGAGGGTGAGGTTCCCCCTGGTCTTGCCCGTGATCATGAGATGGCCGGTGTAATTCTTGATGTAATACCGTTCAATGCCCTTGGCGGCGGTGTCCATGAAAGAATTGCCCACCACCAAAACCATGATGCCGATAATCATGATCAAGCCGATGATGGCTGTCTTCACCTTGTGCTGACGCACATTGCGCCAGGCGATGGTCAACAGGATCCTCATGACAGCCCACCGGCCGCTGCCTGGGCCTTGGTATCCTCCACCACTAATCCGTCCAATAGGCGGATAACATGATCCGCAATGCTCATGATGGTGGTGTCGTGGGTGGAGAAAATAAAGGTGGTGTTCAGCTCAGCGTTCATCTTCTTCATGAGTTCAATGATGCTCTGCCCCGTCTTGGAGTCCAAGTTGGCTGTAGGCTCGTCAGCCAGCACGATTTCCGGTTTGGTCACTAAAGCCCGGGCAATGGCCACGCGCTGCCTCTGCCCGCCAGAAAGCTCGTTGGATTTGTGGTGCTTGTGGTCGGCCAAGCCCACAGCTTCGATTAAGTACTCAATCCACTCCCGCATCTCTTTCTTGCTCGGCCGTTCGCGGCCCAACAACAGCGGAAACTCTATGTTCTCATACACGTTCAAGACGGGGATCAGGTTAAAGGATTGAAAGATGAAACCCACTGTCTTGTGGCGAAGATTGGTGAGTTCCTTGTCGCTGAGCCCCTCGGTAACCGTCCCGTTGATCTTCACCGTGCCTGAAGTGGGCTGGTCAATACAGCCGATGAGGTTGAGAATGGTGGATTTGCCCGATCCAGAAGGGCCCACGATGGAGACGAAATCACCCTTTTCGATGGAAAAAGTGACGCCCCGCAGGGCATGCACTTCCGCCTTGCCCAAATGGTAGATCTTCTTCACGTCCTTAAGTTCAACAATGGCCATGTGATCCTCTCCTTGACAGCCTATAGTTTAAGTATACCCCACCTGGGTCCTGCATTCAACGCGGGCAGTCGTTATAAGATTCGGATTCTCCAGAGCTCAGGGTGACCGTGTGGAAAGGTTGGAAACAACCTGCAGGGGGCAGCGCCCAAAAAAAGAAGAGGCGGACTATACAGTCTGCCTCCTGTTGTATCTTGCCTTTCGATCTAGTGCTTGATCCTGACTTGACCTTGCTACTTGAACGCCTCCCGCACTTTCCGGCAAGCCGTGCGCACTGCCCAGTCAATGCTGAGCCAGTAGGGCAGCTGCAGATGGAAAAGGTGCGTCTTCATACCCACAGCAAACAGGAGGAATCCTGCGAGGAGGGTCAGGAGCATGCCGCGGATCGCAGGCCACTCGAAGAAGTGCACGTGTTCTAACACTCCCAGCTTCACTGTTCCGCAGCTCTGGGTGGCCGGCCCAACCAAAAAGCTCAAGGCCCGCTCAGGCATAGTGCCGATGAACAGCATGGCAACAGACAACATGATCATGGCCACGGCCAAGGCCCTGTTCTCACCGCGGTTGAACTTCACAGCGGTCTTCTGCTTGCCGAAGAAGGTCAGGCCGATCAGCTTCACAAAGGAAGCGGTTGTGCCCACGCCCACCAGGGTGAAGATGCGCTCAGCCCAGACCATGATGGGCCTGCCTGTTTCCGCGGCTTCCAGAATGCCGTGGTGCAGCAGAGTTTTGCTGATGTATCCGTTCAGGCCGGGAGCGCCGGTAATGCCCAGCGCGGCAATGAGCATCATAAGGCCTGTGAGGGGGAACTTCTTCCACAGCCCGCCGAGTTTGTAGAGATCCGCCTCACCAGTGCCCAGGATGATAATACCCACACCGAAGAACAGAGAGGATTTGAACAGGGCATGGTTCAGGGAATGGAAAACAGCCCCGGCGATGCCGAAAGCACCGTTGTCTTTCATAAACAGGGCAGCCCCGATACCCAGGATAATGTAACCCATCTGGCTCACGCTGTGGTAGGCCAAAAGCCTTTTAGCGTTGCTCTGCAGCAGAGCCAGGCACACGCCCAGCAGCATGGTGATGCTGCCCACTATCACCAAAAGGGCTCCAGCCCAGGGGATCAAATCGGCCTGCCCCCAGCTGACCAACTGGCCCGTGCGGATCAAGCCGTAAGCTCCAGTCTTGATCAGAATCCCCGACAACAGCGCGCTGGCCGGTGTTGGCGCCACGGGATGAGCTTTGGGCAGCCAGATATGCAGAGGAAACATGCCGGCCTTGATGCCGAAGGCACCCATCAGCAGAAGGACGGCCCAGATAAAGGGAGTAATCCGGGTGGGATTTACGGCTGGCGAGCCCACAAAGGGAACGACGCCGGATGCGTACAACAGAATCACGGCTAGGCCCATGAACACTCCAGCGGCCACGCTCAGGTGGTGGTACATGGAGCCGGCCTGTTCCGCCTCCTGATCATGGTGGAAAGTCACCCATTCACCGGAAGTGACCGACATGAGTTCAAAGAAGATGAGCAGCACAATGAAGTTGCCCGCCAAGAAAATGCCTTGGGTTGCCCCTAAGGTGATCAGATAATAGGTGTAAAATGTGCTGACGTGCTCCTCGTAGCGCATATAGCTGTGCATGTAGATGCCTGCCGCCAGCCAGACGAAGGCACAGAACAAACTGAACAGGGCGGACAGGGAATCGAGACGCAAAATGGACCCAAAAATGCCTAGGGAACCAAAACCCCAGGCGTACACTGCTCCTCCCCGCACCAGGTACATATTGATGACACTGCCCAAAAAAGTGAGTGCGGTTACCGCAATCGCAAACAGTGATTCAGTACGTCTTTCGTTAATTTTCGCCGCACCCGCTGCGCATATAATCGGCAAAAAGATGAGTGCAATACTCCAAGACATCCTGCTTCATTCCTCCATCTGACCGCTGCCCGAATTTAGACCCTTTGTCACGTATATCACTATATCCCTTCGTGAAGTGGGGGGCAAAACCGCTGTATGGCCTTTTTTCTTCATTTAGGCCTGTCTTTCGCCCGTTAACGGGCTGAATCGTGCCTTTCCTTCATTTATTGCACTTGATATTACCGCAAAGTCCGCTGGGGTGCTGGCCAGAGGGTACGCCCCGTAAAACAGGATCCGCGCTCCTGAAGGAGAATTAGATGAGAAATGCGTGGACGGGAGTTGATGCTTGTGTGCGACACCATGGTGGCTTTGGGCCGCGCCACAAAAGACGGCAGCGTGATCTTTGCCAAGAACAGCGATCGGCAGCCCAATGAACCGCACCTGCTCATGCGCATCCCCAGAAAAAAGCACCCCAAGGGGGCGCAGCTGAAATGCACCTACATCACCATCGATCAAGTGGAAGAAACGTACGAGGTGCTCCTGCTCAAACCTTCCTGGATCTGGGGCGCCGAGATGGGGGCCAACGAGTTCGGCCTGAACATCGGCAATGAAGCTGTCTTCACCAGAGTCAGGCAGGGTCTGCCCAGCCTGCTGGGCATGGACCTGCTGCGCCTGGCCTTGGAGCGCTGCCGCACCAGCCTGGAGGCGGTGCACCTGATCACGGAGCTCTTGGCCAAGCACGGTCAAGGGGGCAACTGCGGCTATGAGAAGGAGTTTGTCTACCACAACTCGTTTTTGATCGCAGACCGCGAAACTGCCTGGGTTCTGGAAACGGCCGGCCCCTTCTGGGCGGCCAAACAGGTAGAAGATGTCTATGCCATTTCTAACCGCCTGAGCATCGGCAGCGACTTCGATCTGGCCCATCCAGATCTTGTTGATTACGCCATCTCCCGCAAATGGTGCACATCACGGGCCGATTTCCATTTTGCCAGCTGCTACAGCAACCGCCTCTTCACCTATTTCAGCGGGGCAGAAAACCGCGAGCAAGCCTGCACCCTTCGGCTGCAGCAGGACAAGGGCAGCATCACCGTGGAGACGATGCTGGCCATCCTGCGCTCGCATGAACCCGCATTGGAAAAGGCCAGCCCATTTCGGCGGCCGTCAGTACGCAGCGTGTGCATGCATGCCGGAGGCCTGGTGGGCGATCATACTACGGGCAGCTACGTGGCCCACCTTACGGACAAACTGGACACCTATTGGATCACGGGCAGTTCCACGCCGTGCCTTTCCATCTTCAAGCCCTACTGGATGACCGAGAACAGCATCCTATTCGGCGATGGCCAGGAAGAGGAGGCGCAGCAGTTCTGGCTGCTGCGGGAAGAGCTGCACCGCTTAGTGCTCCAGGGCAGAGTGCCGGATCTGGAAGACTACCTGCACCAGGCCGCGGAGCTGGAGCGGGAATTCCTCGACCTAACCAGGGCCGTCAGCAGCGCGGAGCCCACAGCGGAGCAGCTGGCCGTGATCATGAAACAGGCCTGGGCGCGGGAGCAGGAACTGGTGCAAAGCACCGTCGAGCGCAGCCGGCCTAACCTCGGGCGCATCCAGGGCAGGCCCTACTTCCGCCGCTACTGGGAGAAGCAGAGCAAAAAGCTGGGCCTCTAGAGGTCCAGCCGGGCAAATACCTGTCCTTTGTCCAGATCATACAGCTCCACTGAGCTGTCGGTGAGCACTGCCACGCTGCGCCTGGGTTCGCGGCCCTTGGGCAGTGCGGGGCTGCCGGGATTGAGGAAAACGGTGCCGCCATGGCGCTGCAGAACGGGCTCGTGAGTATGGCCGCTCACCCAAAGCTTGATCTGGAAACGCTGGGCCAGGGCCTCGATCATGTCGGGAGTGTAGTGGTGCCCGTGGGTTACCAAGGCCCTGCCGAAAGGCAGTTCTGCCATGAAGTATGGGTCCTGCAGGATAATATCCAAGACCATCTGGTCCACATCGCTGTCGCAGTTGCCCCGCACAGCCAAGATGGGTAGAGAGCAGGAGTTGATCAGCTCGAACAGTTCCTGGGTATCGTACCCTTGGGGCAGGGGATTGCGGGCGCCGTGGTAGAGTACATCACCGCAGTGCCAGATCTGCTCGGCGTCCTTAAACGGACCGTTGAGGGCATCGAGCCAGGCACGGGTGCTGCCGTGGGTGTCGCTGATGATACCGATGCGCATAGTCTTGCCTCCTTGCTTTGAGTATGTGGAAAAGTTGAGGGTTTGATTTCGACTTTTGTGTGCGATCTCCTTCCCTCACCCCTTGACAAATTGTCAAAAGGCGAGTATGCTAAAAGCCAATAGATCGAAAGACGATGATCAGGACGAGTAGCCGCCGCTAACCTGACAGAGAAGGGAGTGCACCGCTGAGAACTCCCCCAGGGATGCT
>JAAYMM010000004.1 GCA_012521335.1 Bacillota bacterium
CCCCAGCGTGCCGTTGGCGTTATTGGCATACAGGGGATTCCAGCTGGTGGCCTGAGCCCAGGTTCCGCCGCCTACAATCAGTGTTTCATAGCGCTCGGCTGCCCAGGCTGCGCAGCTCAACACGAATAACAAGACAACAGCCAACACGATCCATCTTGCCTTCATGCATCACACCTCTCCTTTTTGGTTCTATGTCCAAACCCCAAGTGCTCTTGGGGATTGCGACCGCAGAGGAGAACGCCGCTAGTGAGCATTCAGGTTAGCCAGAATGGACAAGGTTCACAATACCGGCTATTTTTCTCCATAATTTCTTCTTTCTGAAACAAAATCCTCCTAAGCAAAGGCATTATTCACAATATTCGACCGGGAGGCCGCCAGGACAAAGAAAAAAAGCCAGATCTCCTCTGACGTATTTCAACCCCTCGCTCACTGACACCCCAAAGGGCTCCAGCTTCCGCTGCAGCTCCGCTTCGGTTTTGGCATCCACAAAGGTGCGCTTCACCTTGGTCTCCACCAAGTCCTGAGGCAGCAGCTCGATCATGACCTGCTGCAGCTGGCTCCAAAGCACAGGTTTGCCCAAAAAGGCGGCAAAACCTGCTTCTAAAAGCGTTTCCTTGGTTCCGGGCAGGAGGTTGGCGGTAACGGCCACCGCTGGCGTATCTATGCCCCGCTGCCGCAGGAGGCGCAGCGTTTCCAAGCCGTCCAAGTCGGGCATCATGTAGTCCATGAGGATCAGATCATATCTGCGCCGCTCCGCCAGGGCCAGGCACTGCCTGCCGCTGAGCGCCGTATCCACTTGTACCAGGCTTTCCTTAAGGAGAGTTTTGGTCACTTCCAAGTTCTCTTTGTTATCATCCACAACGAGCACGCGGGCGGCAGGAGCCACAAAGCTTGTCCCTTCTGTTGTTACCGCCACCTGCTGTGCCTCCCACTGGCCCACGGGCGCAGGATCAACCTCAATCTGAGGTATCTCTACCGTGAAGGTGCTGCCGTAGCCCACCTTGCTGTCCACGTGAATGGTGCCGCCCATGAGCTCCGTGAGTTCTTTGGCAATGGCCAGCCCTAAACCAGATCCCTCAACTACTTGGTGAGCGGTGCGTTCGCCTCGGGTGAAGGACTCAAACAGGCGCTCCAGGTCGCTAGAATCGATGCCGATGCCCGTATCCTGGACGGAAATGCAGAGCAGGGCCCGATCTCGTTCCTGTTTCCAGCTGAAGCCCAGCGTGACAACCCCTTCATTGGTGTATTTCACCGCGTTGGAGAGGAAGTTGACCACAATGCGCTTGATGTGGAAGGAATCGCCGAAAAAGGAACTGGGCAGATTGCGGTCAACCTGGGTTTGGAACACCAAGCCCTTCCTGGCCGCGCTCTCCCGGCCGATAACCACTAGGTCAAAGATCAGGTCCACCGTTTTGTAGTTTTCCTTGATCAGTTCCAGCTTACCAGATTCGATCTTGGCCATGTCCAAGACGTTGTTGATCAGCGAGAGCAGGGTCTTGCCTGCGATCTGGATGTTCGAGGCATAGCGGCGGATCTGGTCGGAAGTGCTTTCGCGGAGAATCATCTCGTTCATGCCGAGAACCACGTTGATGGGCGTGCGGATCTCATGGCTGTATTGGTCAAGAAGCTGGTTTTCACCCTGCTTAAGGCCAAGGCTTCCTCCCGGGCCTTCTCCAGTTCCTTCTGCTGTTCATAGTTGAGGCGGAAATGGTAGTGCATGATAATGCCTAGGGAGATACTCACGGTCACAAAGGAGAGGATGATGTCTTGGAGCATGTCCCCTTCACTGGCAAAATGCTGCACGGAGTCGGGGCGGAAGTAGGCATACACGCACAGCGCCACATACAAAACCAGTTCCAGCGCGGTGACGATGAACGCGGTGCGCCCCCGCAGCATAAACACGGAAATGGTTACGGCAAAGACGAAAAACGTGGGCATACCGCCCCGGTAGCCGTCGGAGACAAAAAAGGCCGCGGGAAAGAGGATCAGGAAAATGAAGACGACCGTCAAGATGTAGCCGAGCTGGTAATTGCCCGTGGTGATGGACAAGTACAGCAGGCCAAAGGAAACCGCGGCCAGGATGTTAAACAAACGCACCCTTAAGTCCAGGTGCTTGCCTAAGTACTTTTCCACCAATACCTGCTTGATTGCCTTCATGGCCCAGACCCCATTTGAGGAAATAATTGCCTTTAAGCAGATCTTACACCAATTTTCGCAAGAAATAAAGGCTTGGGCAGGGAACAGCCTGAACCCACTGCGGGCCCAGGCTGTTCCCAGGTGACCATGGAGAGATCATGAAGAGTGGTTTGCGCCGCTGTTAACCTGCAGTCTCCGGCTATGAGGAACTGCATGCAGTCTTTGTTCCAATTTTAGCGCCGCGTTAACCAAAAGAGAAGTTACTGGGAGTTACCTTTGGACGCGCACAGTGAGCCCCAAGGGGCTCACTGTCCAGTGGCTGGTTGTCCACCCAGGCTACGCCTTCCTGGCCAAGCGGATCACATTCCACGACTGTTTGGGCAGCAGGGCGCTGAGCTTACCTTCGGTAACCTCGGCACCGCTGCTGACCTGGGGCACCACATTGTGGGGGTTCTCGGCCGTATTGACAGCCTTCAGGTCTTCATGGGTGAGCACGATGTGCTCCACCACAGAAAACTCCTGGAAGCCGCGCAGATCGCCAGTAAACTCCAAACCCCCATCCAAGCTGCGGTTCACAGCAAAGATGGTGAGCTCTTCCCGTTCTTCGTTGAACACCGCCATAGCATCCAGGTAAGGTACATCGGTGAAGTCTTTGCTGTCATACCTATCCGACTTGATGATGGGCAGCAGCGCAGTTCCCCGTCCGTAAAGCGATGTGTGCATAAAGGGGTAGAAGGTGGTCTGCCGCCACGCGGGCCCGCCGTTCTTGGTCATGATGGGGGCGATCACGTTCACCAACTGTGCCAGGCAGGCGATCTTCACCCGATCGCAGCGCCTGATTAAGCTGAGCAGCATGCTGCCCACCAGGAGGGCATCCTCCAGATTGTACACATCTTCCAACAGGGGAGGGGCCACAGTCCACGGCTCTACCTGCTTGTCGGCTTCGTTGGAATGGTACCACACGTTCCACTCATCGAAGGAGAGATGCAGCTTCTTGGAGCTGCGCTTCTTGGCCTTGACGTAGTCGCAGATGGCAATAACGGAATCGATGAACTGATCCATATCCAAGGAGCGGGCCAGGAAGTTGGGGGTATCATTGTCGCGGTTTCCGTAGTAGGTGTGCAGAGAGACGTAATCTACATGGTCGTATGTGAGGTCGAGAATAGTGGCTTCCCACTCGGCAAAGGTGGGCATGCCCCGGCCTGAGCTGCCGCAGGCTACTAATTCGATAGACGGATCAACCCACTTCATCACCTTGGCCGTCTCCAGGGCAAGGCGCCCGTACTCATAGGCGGTCTTGGCCCCGATCTGCCACGGCCCATCCATCTCATTGCCCAAACACCAGAGTTTGATGCCGTGGGGCTGCGCGTAACCATGTTTGATGCGCAGGTCGCTGTAGTAGGTGCCGCCGGGATGGTTGCAGTACTCCACCAAGTTGCGCGCGGCATCCACTCCGCGGGTGCCCAAGTTCACAGCCATCATGGCCTGAGAACCTGCTTTGCGCACCCAGTCCGCGAATTCGTTTACTCCCACCTCGTTGGGTTCGATGGTGCGCCAGGCTAGATCCAACCGGCGCGGCCGTTCCGCTTTGGGGCCCACCCCATCTTCCCAGTTGTACCCGGAGACGAAGTTGCCCCCTGGATAGCGCACCACGGACACGTTGAGCTCCCGCACCAGATCTAGGACATCACCGCGAAAGCCCTGTTCATCGGCGGTGGGGTGGCCCGGTTCGTAGATCCCTCCGTAAACAGCACGGCCCAAATGCTCCACAAAGGATCCGTACAAACGGGGATCGATGGTACCGATCTGATAGTCCCTCTCCAGAATCATCTGCGCTTTACGCACAGCCACATTGCTCACCTCCATATGTTCAGCCTCCCCCGCTCAGGGGAGGTCAGCCTGCTAGATGCCCTTGGCCAAGTGGTAGTAGATCTCACCAAGGCGCAGCTCCTGCTTGAACCTGCTGATTTCCGTCTGTTCATTGATCAAGAGATACTCGATGCCCGCCATGTCGCAGTAGTCCTCCACGTAACTGCTGGGCAGAGCCTGCGTAAAGACGGAATGATGTGCGCCGCCTGCGAGGATCCAGGCTTCCGCCGCCACCTTCAGGTTGGGCTTCGGATCCCAGAGCACCCGGGCCACGGGAAGCTTGGGCAGATCCGCTGGTGGGTCCACCACTTCCACTTCGTTCACCACCATCCGGAAGCGGTTGCCCAAATCAATCAAACTTGCGCAGATGGCAGGGCCCGCTGGCGCTGTAAAGATCAAGCGGGCGGGGTTTTCCTTGCCGCCAATGGACAGGGGCTGCACATCCAAAACAGGCTTCTCTTTGGCAATGGACTCGCACACTTCCAGCATGTGCGCGCCCAAGATTCTTTGGCCTGCGGGATCCAGATGGTAGACATAGTCTTCCATGAAGGAAGTGCCGCCGGGCAGACCGTGGGCCATCACTTTCATCGCTCTCAGCAGCGCCGCGGTCTTCCAATCGCCTTCGGCACCAAAACCGTAGCCATCCTTCATCAGCCTCTGGACCGCCAGGCCAGGCAGCTGTTTCAAACCGGTGAGATCTTCGAAGTTGGTGGTAAAGCCCTTAAAGCCGCCGTCTTTCAGGAAGGCCTTGAGTCCAGCTTCAATGCGGGCCGATTCCACGAGGTAACCGCGGAACTCTCCTCCGGCACGCACCCGCTCCGTCAGGTTGTAGCTCGCTTCATATTCTTCCAGCAGGGAGGCAACTTGGGCTTCCGTGACCGCATCTACGTAAGCGGTGAGGTCGCTCAGGGAATAGCCGTTGACCACATAGCCAAACTGGATTTGAGCCGCGACCTTATCGCCCTCGGTGACAGCCACATCGCGCATGTTATCGCCAAACCGGGCGATTTTCGCCCCCTGCCCGTCCTGCCAAGCCGCGGCCACCCGGGTCCAAGCGCCTATGGCGGCCAGGGCTTCGGGATCCTGCCAGTGGCCCACTACAATTTTGCGGTTCTTGCGCATTCTGGTGTTGACGTACCCGAACTCCCGGTCCCCGTGGGCAGACTGGTGCAGGTTCATGTAGTCCATATCAATGCTGTCCCAGGGAATATCCCGGTAAAACTGGGTGTGGAAGTGGAGATAGGGCTTGCGCAGGGCATTTAGACCCGCAATCCACATCCTGGCTGGAGAGAAGGTGTGCATCCAGAGGATGAGCCCGATGCAGCGTTCATTGGCGTTAGCTTCCAGCACCAGCCTGTGGATGGCCGCCGCGTCGGTCATCACCGGTTTGTACACAACGCTCACCGGGATTTCCGGGCGCTCATCGAGGCTCTTGGCCACCTGTTCAGCATCCACGGCCACCTGCTCCAAGGTCTCTTCGCCGTACAAATGCTGGCTGCCGGTGACAAACCACACTTCAAAATCCTTGAACTTGAAATCCATACTCTCTCCCTCCCTTAAGATTGGCCGTAATAGGCATTGGGACCGTGCTTGCGCAGATAGTGCTTTTCCAGGACGTGCCTGCTGATGGGTTGATCGTGGCCGGAGAGCAGCCTAGTGTAAAAGGCCATTTCCGCCACCTGCTCCAGAACCACGCTGTTGTACACTGCTTCGTGGCAGTCCTTCCCCCAGGTAAAGGGGCCGTGCTCCGCCACCAGCACTGCTGGCGTCTCCAGGTAATTCAGCCCTTGAAAACGCTGGGCAATCACCCGCCCTGTGTTCAGCTCATAGCCTTCTTCCACTTCCTGCGGGGTAAGCGGCCTGGTGCAGGGTATTTCCCCGTAGAAGTAGTCGGCGTGGGTGGTTCCCCGGCAGGGAATGCCCCTGCTTGCCTGAGCCCAAATGGTGGCCCACTTGGAATGAGTATGGGCTATACCCCCCAACTGGGGAAACTGCCGGTAGAGCTCCAAATGGGTGGGGGTATCGGAAGAAGGGCGCAGGCTGCCTTCCACAATATTCCCTTCCAGATCCAATACAACCATCTTGTCTGGAGTGAGCTCCTCATAGGCCACTCCGCTGGGCTTGATCACAACCAGGCCCCGCTCTCTGTCAATACCGCTTACATTGCCCCATGTGTAGATGACCAGGCCCTGCTTCTGCAGCTCTTGGTTGGCCAGCAGCACCTGCTCCTTGAGATCTTGCAGCATGTTCTTTCTCCTCCTTAGCTACAGAGCGCGCAGGGTCTCCGCCAACAGCTCACCCATGTGCAGGTACTTCCTGTACAGCTCTGCATAACGTTTCGTGCTTTCGGGGTCAGGCGTGTAGATCTTGGAAAAGCCGCTGCCCATGGCCTCTTGAGCTGCGGAGACGTTGTCATAGAGCCCTGCCACTACTGCCCCGAACATGGCCGCTCCTAAGGCCACCGCCTGCTCAGAGCGGACCACTTTGATGGGCATACCCAGGACATCGGCGCTGACCTGCATCACAAACGGGTTCTTGCCGGGTATGCCGCCCAGGGCGATCACTTCGTTGATCTGCAGGCCCTCCTCCCGGAAGCGCTCCACAATGGCTTTGGCACCAAAGGCTGTTGATTCCACCAAAGCCCTAAAGAGCCTGGGTGCATCGGTGCCCAAGGTCAATCCGGCAATGGCCCCTTTCAGCTCCTGGTCTGCATAGGGGGTGCGTCTGCCGTTGAGCCAGTCCAGAGCCACCAAGGTAGTGGTGCTGGGATCAACCTGGGCAGCCGCTTCCGTCAACTTAACTAAGATCCGCTCACGGATCCGCGACAAGGTATCCTCACTGAGCCCGGCTTCTTCGGCCAAAGCCTCCCAGGGCCAGAAGAGCACCTCGCGCAGCCAGGCATACACATCGCCGAACGCTGATTGGCCGGCTTCCAACCCGATCATGCCGGGGATCACGGAACCATCCACCTGTCCGCAGATGCCGGCCACCAAAGCGTCGCCCAGCTCATCCTTGGAGGCCACCATCACATCACAGGTGGAAGTGCCCATGATCTTCACCAGGGCGTGTTCCTTGACTCCGCCGCCCACAGCACCCATATGGGCATCAAAGGCGCCCACAGCCACCGCAACGCCTGCCGGAAGGCCGAGCCGGGCAGCCCATTCTGCGGTAAGATCGCCAGCTTTCACATCGGATGTGTAGGTTTCCGTAAAGAGGCGCTCCCTAAGGCCCTTGAGCAGAGGATCAAGCTGGGTCAAGAATTCCTCGGAGGGCAGACCGCCCCACTCCGCGTGCCACATGGCCTTGTGGCCAGCTGCGCAGCGGCTGCGCTTCAGTGCCTTGGGCTTGGCGGTTCCGGTGAGCACCGCGGGAAGCCAATCGCAGACTTCTACCCAGGAATAGGCGGCCTGGCGCACCTGCTCATCGACGCGCAGGATATGCAGAATCTTGGCCCAGAACCACTCGGAGGAGTACACTCCCCCTTCGTATTTGGTGTAATCCACACCGCCCCAGGTTTTGGCCAGTTGGTTGATTTCCGCGGCCTCCCGCACGGCAGTATGGTCCTTCCAGAGGATAAACATGGCATTGGGGTTATCCTTAAACTCATTCAGCATGGCCAGGGGCGTGCCGTTCTCGTCCACTGGCCCAGGGGTGGAGCCTGTGGTGTCAATGCCGATGCCCACCACATTGCGCGCCACTTCCGGGGGCAGCTTCGCCAGCGCTCCCGTGATGCATTCCTCGAGGCTTTCTAAATAGTCCAGGGGATGGTGGCGGAACTGGTTTCTCGCCGCATCGGAGTACAGCCCCTGTGACCAGCGTCGGTACAGGGCCACTTCGCTGGCCAGCTCTTCGCCTGTTTGGGCATTGACCACAAGAGCCCGGGCCGAATCACTGCCAAAGTCCACACCGATTACATACTTCACGTCACTCATTTCAGCACCTCGCTTGCAGAATAAGTCCCGCGGCAGGGCCGCACCCATCTGCTACCTTTCTTCTCTGCTGACTTACCACTTCCTGCCTTACGCGCCCATCAAGGCGCCAACTCGGAGCGAATCCAAACCTGCATAGCGCCTGGCCTGCGGTTATCCCAGCTGAAGTAAGGCACAGCCTTAATGACGGCAGGCACCTTCCGGGGTGCGGCAGTGGAATACAGATCGTCACTGGCAGCCTCTAAGCGGTAACCCCGGGCCTTGATCACAGGTACAGGCAGCTTGGGGTCGGTTTCTACCTGAAAGTCTGGCTCTGCGGCCAGGACCAAAGCGTGCAGGTCTGGCCCGTTGTCCACCTCTTCCAGGCAGTACACCACCGGCCCCCGCTGCAGGGCGATGCGGCCTGCAGCGTCCCGCACCTTGGGATGGGCAAAGACGACTTCCACGGGTAGGGCGAAGTCCAACTCGACCTCATCTCCGTCCTGCCACTCCCTGGTGAGCACCAAGTAGCCTTGGCTGAGGATGATTTCCTGTTGGGAAAGGGCTTCGCCGTTGACCTGCACATCTGCCTGCTTGCACCAGCCAGGCAGGCGCACGTACAAGCTGAACTGGGCCGGCTGCTCCACAGCGAGCTTGAGCTCCACGTGCCCATCCCAGGGATAGTCAGTATGCTGGCTCAGCCGCGCCCGCGTTTTCCCCACCTGGAATTCCACAGTGCTCTCGGCAAAAAAGTGCACATAGAGCCCGTCTCGGCTCTGGCTGTAGAGGTAATGGTGGACGGAGGCCAAAAGCCGCGCCAAATTGGGCGGGCAGCAGGCACAGGTGAACCAGCCCTGGCGGGTGGGCTTTACATGTTCGTGGTCCTGGCGGGAAGCGCAGACCGCAGGGTCAACTTCCAAGGGATTGACATAGAAGAAGCGATCGCCTTCCCAAGACATACCGCTGAGGATGCCGTTGTACAGCGCCCTTTCCATCACATCCGCGTATTTTCGATCAGGATTGAGCTGCAGCATTCTGTGCCCCCAGAAGAACAGGCCGATGGCCGCGCAGGTTTCGGCATAGGCCCTGCTGGCGGGCAGATCGTAGTCAGTAGTAAACCCTTCCCCGTAAGACTGGGAACCGATGCCCCCAGTAAGGTACATGTGGCGCTGTACAGTGCTCTGCCACAGCGTGTCGCACACTTGGAACAGTTCTGCATCACCAGTTTCTTGGGCCAGGTCAGCCACGGCAGTGAAGAAGTACATAGCCCGCACCGCATGGCCTTCAGGCGTTTCCTGCTCCCTGATGGGCAGGTGGGCTTGGCTGTAGGCATAGGCAAACTTGCCCCAGTGAGTTGGCTTGTCCAAACCCCGCGCCCGGGCTTCCTGGGCAAAGTAATGGGGCTGTTTCCCCCGCTCTTCCACAAAAAACTGGGCCAGCCTGAGGTGACGCTTGTTCCCGGTCACTCGGTAGAGCTTGATCAGAGCCAGCTCGATCTCTTCATGACCGGGATACCCCCGCTTCTTTCCCTCCTCAGGGCCGAACAGGGAGTCGATATGATCCACCAGTTTGCAGACCACCTGCAGCAGCCGATCTTTGCCTGTGGCTTCATAATAGGCCACGGCAGCCTCGATAAAGTGGCCAGCACAGTACAGTTCATGGTTGTCGGCCAGGTTTGTCCAGCGGTTCTGCGGTTCCACGATGGTGTAGTAGGAGTTTAGATAGCCATCGGGCTGCTGGGCGCGGGCCACTAGGTCGATGACGGCATCGGCCCGGGCCTCCAGTTCTGGATCGGGATGCACTGCCAAACTGTAGGCCACCGCTTCCAGCCATTTGGCCACATCGCTGTCCTGAAAGACCATGCCGCGGAATTCCCCAGACTGTTCCCCAGCGGCAATGCGTAGATTGGCCAGGGCATGGCTGGGCTCCACGCCGGGAACCAAATCGTTTAAGGCCTGCCACTGATAGGGGATCATCCTGCTCCTAACCACCTCTGCCCGGTTGGCCAGCAGCCCCCCGGCGAGCACCGCATGCTTGCAAGGGCGCAGTACGTTTTCTCTCACACCCATACCCCTTTTCATTGATCTGCCGTTCCTCTGGTCAGCCCTAAGAAGGGCTCAGGCCGAACCACTTCCACCGGCCTGCTGGTTTCTTGCTCTCGCTGTTGTGGGATCGATTGCCGCAATCGATCCCACTATCCGTCGGAAAATTATGATACTAACTAGATATTAACTAAAAGGCAGGTTCTCGTCAATGTTGGTTATGAGTATTCCGAGAACTAGAGCAAAAAACAGGAATTCGGTTAAAGATGTTATATAATTATACATGACACATTTTTATGCCCAAGCTGTTAGATCATGCCGGAGGAGGTGGGGTTTCGCCAAAACCGCGCAAAGATTGTCCACTGGAGCTGTAAGCAAGGACCAAAAAAGCCAGAGGAGGTTATTGACGGTGAGAAGAGCACTGAGCCTGTTCCTGGTTGTGCTGCTGACTGTGGGGCTGCTGGCCATACCCGCAGCCGCGCAGGTGAAAGAACTGGAGTTTGTGATCATTACCCACAGCGCCACCATTGACTTCTGGATTCCGCTGGTCAAGGGTGCGCAGGATGCTGCTGCGATGATCAACTCCTTCGACCCAGAAGTCAAGATCACGGTAACCCACACCGGCCCAAGCATGTTTAATGTGGCTGAACAGGTGAACATTATGGAGAACGTGATCCAGGCGGGTGTAGACGGCATCATCTCCACTCTGCCAGACCCAACTGCCTTTGACGAGCCGGTACGGCGTGCCTTGGAGGCTGGGATTCCGGTAATCGGGACCAACGCCGATGCTGGCCCAGACAATCCTCGTCTGGCCTATGTGGGCCAAAGCGACTATGACGCTGGCCGCACACTGGCCAAGACCCTCATCGAGCATATCGGCACCAGCGGCAAGGTGGCCATCGGCGTTGAGGATCTGGGGCACACCTCCCTGGCCGAGCGCCTGCGGGGCGTCAGGTCTGTGCTCGATGAGTATCCGGACATCAAGTACGAGATCCTGCAGACCAGCCCTGACCTGACCATCGGCGCAGCTACCTTCGAAACTTACCTCATTGCCAACCCCGATGCTAAAGCGATCATCAGCGTGGACGCCAACACCCAGTCCCATGGTGTAGTAATCCGCAACCTGGGCCTGGAAGGCAAAGTGATCTCCGGCGGTTGGGACCTGGTACCTACCACCATCCAGAACATTCAGGACGGCTACACCAAGTTCGTCATTGACCAGCAGCCCTACGTCCAAGGCTTCTATCCGGTAATGGCCCTCTATCTCTATCACAAATACGGTATTGCTCCCGCCAACATGGACTCCGGTTCAGGCATCGTTGGCCCGCACAACATCGACATGGTCGTGGAACTGGCCGAAAAGGGCTACAGATAAACCTTAAGCAGGGGATAGACCAGCACCGGTCGCCACGCGGCCGGTGCTAACCTCTGTTCAGGGAGGGACAGCATTGACGAAGAACATGCTGGTTAGCTACCAGTCCATCAGCAAACGCTTTGGCGGAGTTCAGGCCTTGGACGATGTCTCTTTTTCCATCCGCAAGGGCGATATCCACGGGCTGATCGGCGAAAACGGAGCGGGTAAATCCACTTTGATCAAAATCACCGGCGGGATATACCGCCGCGATCACGGCCAGATCCTGTGGGAAGGGCGGCCGCTGGAGGTTAACAGCCCCCCGGAAGCAGAGCGCTGCGGCATTTCCATCGTGCACCAGGAGATCCCCCTCTGCGGCAATCTCACTGTGGCCCAGAATGTGTTCTTGGGCCGCCTGATCACCAACCGCTTCGGCCAACCCAAGTGGGATGAAATGGAAGAGAGGACAGTGGAGCTCTTTCGGCAGCTGGGGCAGTCCATCGATCCTCGGGTCCGTGTGGGCACGTTGAGCGTCGCCCTGAAGCAGCTCACAGCCATTGTGCAGGCTTTTAACCGCACGGCCAAATTCCTGATTATGGATGAGCCCACTTCCGCGCTCACGCCCGGTGAAGTGGAAACCCTCTTCGAGGTACTGCGCCGCCTGCAGGCGGAAGGAAGCACCATTATGATCGTGAGCCACATCCTCAGTGAGTTGATGGAAATCACTGACCGGGTGACGGTTCTCAGAAACGGAAGGCATGTGCAGACCCTGGACACCCGGGATACCACCGTTGAGCAGCTGGTGCACATGATGGTGGGCGATGTACCCCTGCCCACACCTAAGCAGAGCACCACAGTGCAGGATGAGGTGGTCCTCAGGGTGCGCGGCCTGAACCAAAACAGGCTGCGGCTGAAGGATATCAGTTTTGACCTGTACAGACAGGAAATCCTGGGGTTAGCCGGGATTCAGGGCGCGGGACGCACCGAGCTGGCCACCACTCTGTTTGGTGTGCACCAGCCTGACAGCGGCACCATCGAACTGGAAGGCACACCCGTAACCATCAAGAACCCGCGGCAGGCCATTGAACACGGCATCGGATACCTCACGGAAGACCGGCGCAACCTGGGGGTGTTCTGGGACATGTCCGTGTGGCAGAACGCGGGTGCCGCCATCATCGATGACCTCACCTCCTACGGCACTGTCCTGGATCGCCAGCGCATTGAGGCCATGGCCAGCAGATCCATCCAGGATCTGCAGATCAAGACTTCTGGCCTTCATCAGACCATCCGCTACCTCAGCGGCGGCAACCAGCAGAAAGTGCTGCTCGCCCGGTGGCTGAATGTAAAGCCCCGCATCCTGATCCTCGACGAGCCTACCAGGGGAGTTGATGTGGGCGCCAAGGCCGAGATCCGCAAAGTGATTCAGGAACTGGTTGACCAAGGAATCTCGGTAATCGTCATCTCCTCGGACCTGGAGGAACTGCTGGCCATGAGCGATCGGGTGCTGGTGATGGCTAACGGATCCATCAAAGGCGAGTTCTTGGCCAAGGATGCCACCTTCGATAAAATCATGGCCCTGGCCGTGCAGAAGTAGGACGAGAAGGAGTGATCCCGGTGAAACAACTCTTAGGCTCACTGAGGTTTAGGCGGGAAATCGGCGTGTTAATTGCGTTTCTGGTGCTGTGTCTATTCTTTACAGTTGTTACCAACACCTTCCTCACCGTTCCCAACATCCTCAACATCCTGCGGCAGGTATCCATAACGGGCTTAATCGTTATGTTCATGACCATGATCATCATCTCCACCGATATCGATCTGTCGGTGGGCTCCATCTTCGCCGCAGTGGGTATGATCGTGGCCATCTTCTTCCAGAACGGCATGAACATCTGGTTCGCCTCCCTGCTGGGCCTGTTTGCTGGTGCAGGGTTTGGCCTCATTAACGGCCTGGTCACCGTGAAGGGCGGGCTGCCACCCTTTATTGTTACCCTGGGCACCCAGATGATCTACCGCGGTTTCGCCCTGGTCATCTCGGGCGGCGCACCGGCGTCTGTCCGCCTGCCTGAATCCTTTTACAATGTCACCGGCGCCCGCACGTTCTTCAACCTGCCGGTACCCGCCCTGTGGTTTGTGGCTGTGACCCTTATCGCCGGCTTTATCCTACATAAAACCAGCTACGGCTTTAAGGTGTACGCCACGGGAGGCAACGAAGAAGCGGCCCGGTTGTCTGGCATCAACACGGACCGCATTCGCATCACCAATTTCGTACTCATCGGCGTAGCCTCTGCCCTGGCTAGCATCATCCAAATGGCCTACCTGCGGGGAGTGACGCCCACGGCCGGTCAGGGTATGGAGCTGACCGCGATTGCTTCCACCGTGATCGGCGGCACATCCATGTTCGGCGGTGTGGGCACCATTGGCGGCGCCTTTATCGGTACGCTGTTCATGGGTGTAGTGCGCAACGGCCTGGTCTTAATGGGCACCAACGCCTACCTCATCGATTTGATCATTGGTATCGTGCTCATCTCCGCCGTCTGGTTCAGCACCTTCTCCACTAGAGAGAAGCGCTAGCTGCGCTCAAGCTGCGCCAGGGCCCAGAGCACGCCTTTGAGGACGCCGTCTTCATCGTTGCTGTCAGTCACATAGTCCGCTGCCGCGCGCAGCGCCGGGTGGGCGTTGCCCATGGCCACCTTCAGGCCCGCTGCGGCGAACAGTTCCAGATCGTTTTCTCCGTCGCCAAAGGCCACCGTGTCCGCAGGGTCGATGCCCAAATAGGTGCAGGCCCGCTTCAACGCCTGTCCCTTGGACACCTGATGGCTGACCACTTCACAGTAGGTGGGAAGTGAAATGGTCACATTCAGCCATTTGCTGCGCTCGCGCAGCTCCCGCCGGTAGCGGGCCACTTCCTCCACCGTGCCCAGCACCAGAATTTTATGGATCTTGTCAACAGAGCTGAGATCCCCCACCTCGGGCTCGGCCTGCACCAACTCCCCTTCCTCTTTGGAAAGGGGGTTTTCTTTTTCAATCAGCCAGCGCAGGCCGGAGTAGACGTTGATGCTCAACCCGAACTGGCGGGCCAGCTCCACAGCCTCCTCCACACCCGCGGGGGGGATGGTCTCTTCATAGACGATGGTCTCTCCATCCATGATCACGGCTCCGTTAAAGCCGATGTAGAACATTTTTCCGCCCAATTGGGGCCAAATGGGCTCCATGGCCACGGGGCCTCTGCCTGTAGCCAGCATCACTTTGTGCCCCCTCTGGGCCAATAGCCTCAGCGCTTCTCTGCTGGATTCAAGAACCTGGTTTTGGGGGTTCAGCAGCGTCCCATCTACGTCGAAAACAAAGAGTTTTGCCATGTTCATCCCTCCTGCCAAGGTACCTGTGGTGAATGGTAGAAGTGCACGTTTTGGGCCGCGAGGCGCGGTCCGTGGGCTGCCAAGCGCAGACGGTATTCCTCCCAGCTTCTTCCCTCGCGCGGTGACCAACCCATCTCGGCAATCCCCAGCAGGCGGGGGAAGTACATGTACTCGGCAGCGCGTAAAGTATAGATGGTCTCGGTCCAGAGAGGCGCTTCTACTCCGGCAATATCCGCTTCCTTGATCCCAGGGTAGACCGTAACTGGATCCCAAAGATAGGCGTCCTTAACTTCGATGATGGCTGCCCAATCCTGGCCCAGTTCCGTCTCTGGCGTGTATTTCATATCCAGATAAGCGTGCTGACAGGGGGACATGATCACCTGCGCTCCCTGCCGCACAGCTTCGCGGGGCTGCGTGTCCTTGCGCCAGATCTGGACCAGATCGGTGGGCTGCAGCCCTGCCTGGATGATCTCATCCCAGCCGATCAAGCGCTTGCCGGTGCCGGCCACAATTGCATGAACACGCTCTAGGAAGAGCCTGTACTCTTCTGCGGTGGTGGAATGGGCTTCATCGCCTCCCACATGCAGGTAAGGGCCGGGAGTGAGCTGCGCGAGTTCGCCTAAGACATCGGCCACGAACTGGTAGGTGATCTCCAGCTCCGCCGCTAACGTACTGAAACCAACCTTGCGGCCCGTGTACAGCTGAGGAGCAGCGCCGCCCCGGTTCAGCTCCGGATAGGAGGCCAGAGCGGCTGTGGTGTGGCCGGGCATGTCAATCTCCGGAACCACAAGCATACCCCGGCTGTGAGCATAGGCCGCCAGATCCCGAAACTCTTCTTGGCTGTAATAACCAGAACGGCCGCCCTCCACCGCGCCGCTGCCGCCGTGCAGGGCCAGTTTGGGCCAGCTGTTGATCATGATCCTCCAGCCCTGGTCGTCGCTTAAGTGCAGGTGCAGGCGGTTCAGTTTGTAACTCGCGAACAGGTCGATCAGCCGCTTCACCTCAGCAGGTGGGAAAAAGCTGCGCGCCACATCCAGCATGACTCCCCGCCAGGCAAAGCGGGGATAGTCCTGGATGCGCACCGCCGGGATCTGCCAGGGGCCCTGCGCAGCTGGCAGCAGCTGCCTGAAGGTCTGACAGCCGTAGAAGTAGCCGCTGAAGCTCTGGGCCCTGAACACAACCTGCTGCTGGGCCACTTCCAAAAGGTAACCCTCTTCGCCGCCTGCAGATGAGGCACCTTGGCTAGTAAAGCAGATGCAGCCAGGCTCTACTGCCTGGACGTTCTCTTCCACCGGCAGGGCCAAGCCGGTCAAGGAGCGCAGCAGGTCCGCCAAGTACTGCCCGGCCTGTAGTGCGCCGGGTTGCCCTGCCTGGACAGAGATTCTAGTGCTCGGTGTTAAGCTGAATACCCCTTCCCCCTCTGCTACACGCACAGGTTTGGGGATTAGGTGTTTGTACGCTGGATTCTTCATAGACATGCCTCCAGTGCAGCTATTGCTGGTGATTGTCTGCTGCAGTTTTGACGCACTGAGAAGTACTTCCCCAGTCGCCGCCTAATCCCTGCCTGCTGCTGCCGCGCGAAAAAGGGTCCACCCGGTGGACCCTTCCGCCAAGCACAATCTCTGCCTGCTAAATCTTAAAACCTTCCGTCAGCCTCATGAGCTGGCTGGCTTGTTCGGCCAGTTCATTGGCGGAACTGGTAATCTCCTGCAAAGTCGCTGCCTGCTGCTGGGTAACCGCAGCCATTTCTTCTGAACCGCTGCTCAGCTCCAGAGCGTAACTGGCCACCTCGCGAATGCGGGCACTGATGTTGTTGATGGCTTGTCCAATCCTGGCGAAGGTTTCGCCTGCCACCTTGACGCTGGCGGAACCAGCCTTGATTTCCGTGATGCTGCGGTTGGCCTCTGTGCGCACCTCTGCAATCATGGCGTTCACTTCCCGCAGCAGATTGGCGATCTGCTCTGTGGCCGCCGCCGACTGCTCAGCCAGACTGCGCACTTCTTCCGCAACGACCGCGAATCCACGGCCCTGCTCACCTGCTCGAGCTGCCTCAATGGCCGCATTTAAGGCCAGGAGGTTAGTCTGATCGGATATACCCCGGATCAGATCGGTGATCTTGCCGATCTCGCTGGACTGCACGCTGAGCTGTTCCACGCTGTCGTGGAGCTGAGCAAAGCTGGCTTCAATGCTCTCCATCTGGTTCACGGCCTTGGCAATCACTTCCTCGCCTTGGGCCGAGATCTGCCGGATGGCGGTGCCGTCTTCATCCACCGACTGCACGTTATCGCTGGTGCGCTGCACGGAGGTGGCAAACTCACTAGTGGTGGCAGCCATCTCCTCTGTGGAAGCACTGATCTCCTGGCTGGAACGGTAAACCGACCTGCTCAGGTCCGCGGTCTTGTTGCTGGCGGCTTTCACCTCGCCAATGAGCCGGCCCAGTTCTGTCTGGAGCGTCCTAAACGCTTCCGCCAGCAGCCCCAGCTCATCACTCTTCTGGAGGGTTACCTCTGTGGTGAAATCGCCTTTGCTGATCTTCTCCGCTGTGGCGGCCAGCTGCAGTACGGGCCTCACCAACATGCGGTTGGTGATCAGGGAACCTGCGGCAAAGGCGGCAATCAGGAAGACCACACCGATGAGCACTGTACGGCCCAGCTGTCTCCGGACGTAAACATCAGCTTCGCGATAAGAAACCATGGCTCCCAGGGGCCAACCGGTGCGTTCCAAGGTGGTGTAAGTTACAAACATCTCCTCGTCACCGGTGTAGTCAACCTCGCCCGATCCTGTGCTTAACACCCGCGGCAGGATGGCGGAATTGGCCATGGGCTGGCCCACTGCTTCGGGCTCGGGGTGGGCGAGCACCATCCCCTTGGCGTCCATCAGCACCAGGTAGCCGCTTTCTGCCACTTTCCTGGAGGAGATGATGGCCGCGAGGCGCTCCAAGGTGACGTCAATACCTACCACCCCTAGGGCAGCCGTCTCACCGGGCCGGCGCACCGGCATGGCCGCGGTCACCACCAGTTGGCCGCTCCCCGTATCCACGTAGGGTTCGGTCCAGATCAGCCCGCCAGCGGCCAGAGCCTGAGTGTACCAAGGGCGGGAGGTGGGATCAAAGCCGGGAGGTAGACCGCCTGGCGCCGGGGGATAAACGTAGAATGCTTTATCCCGCGTCCCGATAAAGGCGTTTTCCACATCAACGTGCGTGCCCACATAGCTTTCCAGAACCTTAAGCACGCGCTGTTGCGCTTCGGGGTCTTCAAGAACACTTAAGACATTGGGATCCCTGCTGAGCATGGCCACCGCTTCTTCCACCGATTTGAGGAATCCATCGGCAAAGGAAGCCCCGCTAGACAGTGCCTCGCGGGCGGTGGTGCGCAGCATGTCTGTGATCATGCCCCTTGTTTCGCGATACTCGTTGATACCTAGAATGAGAATTGGGGCCAGGATTACGGCGAATACCAACAGCAGCATCTTCCAGCGCAGCGACATTCTCACTAGTCACACCTCCCGGCATAGTAAGAGCGAGTGTTGCAAAATTCTCCGCATTTCCCCCAATTCCTCTAGGCCCGAATTAGTGTTTCAATTCACAGGTCGGGGAGCAGCCCGCAGGGGAATCTCGGCCATGCGGACGCTGCTCGCGCTCCAGGGAATCCCTCCCTCGAACAGGTCGTCAGCACCTAAGTAGGAGGCAGTGGTGGTTGTCACCACTCCGTAGACGGCATGGCTGATGAACTCGCTGATCACCGTCTTGGGCTGCACTGTGCGCACCGTGGTAGCCCCCATGTTGCTCAACACGCCATAAAGCCCCACCCAAGCCAGGGCACCGCTGGTCAGCCCCTTCAGCACTACTCGATCTTTGCCGGTGAAGGAGAGCATGTAGACCGACACGATCCCCAAGAGGCTGCCCACCGCGGCGTCCGCCAGCTTGCCGGCCAGGCGCCCTAGGGGAGTGTAAATCTTGTACGCGGGGAGCAGCATGCCCGCGGCGCGCTGTGGCCCGGCCTCCTCAGCCCAACCAGCCTTAATCAGCAGGCCGCCCACCAAGTCCTTGACCACAACTCCGGCTAAGCCGGAGATAACGCCGAGCTGCAGTCGATCCCGTATCTTTTCCACATTATCACCTCGCAAGTAGCATATCCAGAAACGGATGCATTTCCCTTCGGCAGGAGTAACGAAGAATACGGCGAAGAAGGGAAAAAATGCCTGAGAAGGTGACTGCAGTGATCCGGCATCCTGATCAAATGCCCTTGATTACCACCAAACTGCAGTGCCCGCAATACCAGGGGCGGATGGTGGAGCGCACAGCTCTCCTCAAGCGCCACCGCTCCACTGATTGCCCGGTGCTGTTTGTTTTGGCCCCTGCTGGTTACGGCAAGACGGTTTTCCTTAGTCAATTAGCCCACTGCTCGCCCAAGCCAGTGGCCTGGTACAGCCTGGATTCCTATGATGACGAGCCCGTGGTCTTCATCAGGCACCTCGCCGCTGCTCTGCACAAACACACCTCCCTAGACGAAATACAGCTGCACCGCTTGGCATCGCGCACGGAGCCCGAAGCGCTGTGCCGATCCGCGCTGAGCTTCTTCATTCGCGCCCTGGAAACTCTCTCCGCAGGAGTCTTGATCATCCTGGACAACTGGCAGGCCATCACCCATCCCCTCATTCACCAGTTCGTAGCAGAACTCATCACCCTATTGCCCCAGCAGGCGCAGTTAGCCGTAGGCGGGAGGAATTCCCTCGACCTGTTGAGCCAACTGGCCCTGGAAGGACGTTACCTGGCCGGACAGGTACAGGTAGTGGGCCGCCAAGACCTCCAGTTTGCCCAAACGGAACTGGAGAATTTCTTTTCTCTGGGTACCAGCCCCCGGGGCAGGGCCGAACTGGAACGGGCAGCCGCCCTGAGTGCCGGTTGGCCCATTACCGCCAGCTTCCTCACCCAAACCGCCAGCACAGAAGCGGCCAAAGATCGGGTTCCTCCGGCCTTAGCCCACTATATCGACCGGGAAATCCTGCAGGGCGTCCCCGGGGAAATTCAGGACTTCTTGATCAAGATTTCCGTTTTTTCCAGCTTTACGGCAGCAGACTGTGACCAGCTTCTGGGCAGCAGCCTGGCCGCAGGGAGAATCCAGTACCTTGAGCGCCATCAGCTCCTTTTAGAGAAAGGCGGCTACTACAGCCTGGTGCCTGTAGTGCGCGCCCATCTGCAGAGCAAACTGGGTCCTGAACGGAGCGACCTCTATAAAAAAGCGGCCACCATCGCTATCGGCCGGGGCAATCTCCACCAAGCTATCGGATGCTTTCTGGAGGCCGGCGAGCGGGAAGGCATCGCTGACTTAGTTATCAGTGCCGGCGGAGAAGCGGTGCTCCATGGACGCTGGCAGGATCTAGGGGAGCGGTTTGAAAGCGCCATTGACCCCCAGGAGATCCACGGCAACCCGCGCCTTTCGCTCCTCCAGGCCTTGGTGGAAGTGGGGCGCGGCCAGCTCAGCCTCGCCCAAAAGGCTGTGAGCCGAGCCGAAGCCCTCTTCCAAGAGAGCGGCGATGAGATCGGCCTGGCAGAATGCCAGCTGCTCAAGGCGCGCATCTCCCGCGGACGCGGCGCTCTGCGGGAAAGCTTCCGCTTCCTTTTTGATGCGGAAGCCAATCTGTCTGCGTCCCGCTTTAAGCTCCTGTTGACCATTGAGAAGTCCATCATCCTCTATTCGGACGGGCGTTTTAGAGAGTCTTGGGATCTGCTCCAGAAGTGCTTGGAGGAATACGAGGGAAGCGGCGACTGTGAGGCCGTGGTACGTATTCTGGAAGCATTGGGCAATGTCACGTACCTGCTGGGGGAACCGGCCAAGGCTCTGCTCCTGTTCAGAAGGGCGCTTGCCCTCTGCCCTGAGGGCATGATGCCGGGCTATGATTTTCAGGATATGATGTCCGCCATCTATGATGATTGGGGCGAGACGGAACAGGCCCTGCTGATCGCAGAGCGGGCTACGGCAGCTAGGGAGAAAATGGGGTTGACGGAGCTGTTCCCCTCTTCCTGCCTGCAGCTGGCCTTGGTGTACACTAATCTGGGACGTTTTGCCGATGCAGAGCGCTGCTTCCTGCAGGGCGTCAATTATGTCCGGGAACATGACAGCAACCGTTCCGATATGGCCCTCAACCTCGCTTTCCTAGCCCGAACCCTGGCCATCCAGGATAAGTGGGTGGAAGCCCGGGCCTATGCCCTCGAGGCGTTGGAAGTGGCGAAGTCCCAGCCTAACCTCTTCCAAGCTTCGATCCCCACGGTTACCGCCCCCATCCTGGCCCGCACCGGCTCCTGGGACGAGGGGCTGGAAATGCTGCAGGCCGCCACGAAGAGAGCGCGGAAAATGGGGTTCCTAAAATGCTTGGCCTACGCCTATCAAGCCCTGGCCCATCTCCATTTCCTGCACGGGGACGTGAAGGAGGCAAAGGAATACACTGTTGAGGCGCTCACTGTATCGGCCAAGATCAACGACCTGCAGAACTTCGTCGCCTGCTACTACTGGTACCATCCCCTGTTGATGTACGGTTTGGAGATGGGGGTTGAGACCAGCTTCGTACAGCGGGTCCTGCGCAAAGTGGGCCAACGCAGCCTCAAGCACCTCATTCCCATAGTGCAGCGCGGCAGCCCCGAAACCAAACAGCGCATTATCCCCATTCTGGTGGAGATCGGAGGGAGCGAGGCCTGTGGGATCCTGGCCGCCCTCAAAGAAGATCCAGCGGAATATGTGCGCAACATGGCGGCGGAAGCCTATGAGCGCCTTGTAGATCCCGAGGAAGCAGCCCAAACTGCGGTTGCCGCACCAACCCTAAGCCTGCAGCTGTTGGGGCCGGTACGCATCTTCGTGGACGGCCAAGAACTCACAGGAGTCAAATGGCGCAGCCATCGCGCCAGAGACCTCTTGATCTACCTGGTGCACACGGGCCATCCGGTGACCAAGGACCAAATCATCGAAGCACTCTGGCCCGACGACAGCCAGGATCTGGAAAAGGCGGATGCCCAGTTCCACACCACCTTGTACCGCTTGCGCAGTGTGCTCAAGAACTACGGCCTGCCCGAGCTGATCAAGAGGGGTACGGATGTGTATACCCTGGCGGTGCCGGTGACAACAGACCTGGCACGTTTTGAGTCCCTCCTCAAATCGGCCCTCGGCCAAAAGGAAAACTCGCCGGAGCAGATGAGCCTACTAGAGGAGGCCCTCAAGCACTACCATGGAGATTATCTGGAAAACCTTGATTACGATTGGGTGATCCCCCAACGGGAAGCCCTGCGCCTGCGCTGTGGAGAGGCCCAGGTGCGCCTGGTGAACTGCTACTTAGCCTCCCAGCAGTACGAAAAGGCCATCAGCGAATTGGTGCTGCTCTTAAGCAGAGACGAGTTGAACGAAACCTACCATGCCCTGCTCATGGAAGCCTACGCCAAGAGCGGGCAGCGCCAAGCAGCCCAGCGCCAATACGCCCTGCTCACTGAGATTCTCCACCGAGAGCTGGGCGTCAAACCCTCCCGAGAAACCCAAGATCTCTACCACCGCCTCAACCTCGGCTCTCCCAAATGAAGATGGACGGCTCCAGAAGAAATCTGGAGCCGTTCCTGTTGTCTGCGCGTGATCAGCGCGGTTAATCTTCATCAGGTTGTGGGTACTTGGCATGATGGATGTTCGTGCCAGACCTCCATTCCCCTGAATCTGCATTGCAAATGCCTTTCCAGTCATCGTTTTTCGCGGCCTCTGAACCCCCGCCTACGTCACCACCGCGATCAGTATCACGGAATGACGTAAACACAGCCTTTGAGAAGTTCTTGAAACTTGCGCCGTTGCTCAGATCAACCTCCACGTCCTTCCAGGCCATTACAACTGTCCCGTCTCCCAACTCAACCTCTGACCCAATTAGAGCTGTATCGGCGAGAAGGACGTAAGGAACCTTGGTGTGAACCATCTTTACAGTCGGCTCTGTGAATTCGACATATCTGTCGTATCCGCCCATGTATATGGCGTTGTAGGTATTATCAGCAATGTTCAGCGTGTCATCGGTGTCAATGTCGCCGCTGATCCTCAAAGGATACTGATTGAGCCTAAACGTGCTGTTAGCGATGGTACTCTTCGAGGACAGCAGGTCTAATCCGCGCAGGTTGTATTCGAAAACCGTGTTCTGGATTTTTGTTCCCTTTGAATCGTGCACGTCGTAGAGCGCTGCCTCTTCGGCGTCGCGACTCTCACTCGTTCCTCCATAGCGAACAATGCAATGGTCAAATTCTGCGGAACCACCATTAGCTATATAGATGGACTCCCAATCGCCGGCTTCCGCAGTGGGTGAGTTAGGTCCTGCACTGGATCCGCCATAGTAATCATCGTAGATGGACGTAATTACGATCTTCTGCGTCTCAGTTCCTGTGGCCTGTAAACGTCCATACACATACAGATAGTTGCCGTCCAACTTCAGTGTCGTTCCTTTGCCCAAGATAAGCGACCCAGCGGGTTCAACTTGGAAATACCACCCCTGAAGAACGAAAGCTGCCTCGGTTTCCTCCCACTTTGTGGTCTTCTTGAACTCGTTGCTAACATCAGGATCTACGAAGATTCCTTGATATTCGTTCTTTTCGCTGGGGGATTGTGGATTGTGGAATGTGTTGGAATCATCGAGGTTGGTATCAACGTTGATCACCAAAGGCTTCTCATTGTGGTAGAAGACATTCGCTTTTATCGTAGCCCCTTGGGCAGAGCTTGCGTCAAGCGCGATGCCCTTCGAGAAGGCAAAGGTGCAGTTCACGACCTGGGTATCCGTGGTGTCATCCAAATCGAGCATGCTGCCCGCGAAACCTCCGCCGCCGTAGTAGAACTCACAGTACACGAACTTATTCTGGGTTTGGCTTCCATCTAGAAACACTCCATTCCAGGAGCCAGCCTCCCCCCTCGTCGCATCTTGATCCTGGTTGGTATCGCCGCCGTGATCGTCATCCATCAGTGACGTAAAGATGATGGGTTTCTCCGCTGTACCAGTTGCGTTAATGCGACCGGAGCCACTAGTCCTCAAGCTGCTGCCTTCACCCAGTTTGACGATGGCGCCAGGAGATATGGTGAGCGTGCTCTGAACAAGAATTTCTTCGTAATCTTCAATAACATAGATGTTCCCAGCGGCCCATGTCTGTACCTGGGTAATGTTATCCGTAACGTAGACCACGTTTCCTTTTACTTTGAAGTAGAAGGTGTGCGTTGCCGTGAGGGCGCCATTGCTCACGGTAACGGTTACAGTTGCGTCACCCGGAACGTCTGGAGCTGTCCACTTTACCGTATCCAACTTCCGATCTGCAAGAGTGCCTGCGCTGCAGTTCCAGGTGGACGTCAGGTCCAATCCCTGGGGATCAGTTGGACTGATGGAGAGAGTGATTGTCTCATTCACATTGATCTCATACCGATTGGTCGAGCTCGTTTCTGGTTTCGCATTGCCAATGATCGGCTTCTTTACCTCTTGATCCGTAACGGTAATGTTCCACGTATGGGATGTGACTCCGTCTTTGCCGTCACTCACCGTCACAGTCACTGTGCAGGTTCCTGCTGAGCTCGGAGCGGTCCACTTGGTCGAAGCCGCGTTCTTTTGACCAACAAATCCTCCGGCTGTGCTGCTCCACTGATAGGCCAGAGTATCACCATCGGGATCCGAAGCAGTGACGCTAAAGGCTACTTCATGACCCTTAACCACAGTGTAGTTTTTTTGGTCCGGGACGTAAGTCGTGATCTTCGGCGGCTGGTTCTTCTTCCCACCGCCTCCCCCGCCACAGCCTTGGAGTACCAAGGCCAAGCACAACAGCATAATCACGAATAGACTTCTGCGTACACTCAAAATAAGACACCTCCTGAGTTGTTAGGGCTTTCTTACTTGTGAGTGTACTAAGCCGTTCTAACCAGAAACTAACCAAATTCCATCCATTCGCCGTCATAACTGGACAAAGTGAAAAAACAGACCGCCAAGGGACGATCTGTTTCAGTATTTAGTACCGCGTTGGGGTTGCGATCGTCTATTCTGCCTTCAGCTTGAAACGCTCCACCAATTCCTGAAGTCTGGCGCCCATGGCCATAAGTTCTTGAGCAGAGCTGGCGATTTCCTGCATGGAAGCTGCTTGCTCCTGGCTGGCGCTGGCTATCTCATGCCCGCCTAGGTTGATCTGCTCAAGCCCAGCAGTAAAGCCCGCCACCTGCCGCTGGATTTCCTCCACCGAATGCAGGATTTCTCCGAGAATCTGGCTGCTGTGGTGCACGTTCTGCAGCGCTGTTTCAGTCTGCTGTGTCCCTGCATCCATGGCGCTGACGATGCCCCCGATTCCGCTTTGGATCCGACCGATGAGCTGCTCAATGCTCTTGGCGGCGGTTGCCGATTCCTCGGCCAGCTTGCGGACTTCTTCGGCAACTACAGCAAAGCCTCGGCCGTGCTCACCAGCACGGGCCGCTTCAATGGCCGCGTTGAGTGCCAGCAGGTTGGTCTGGTCAGCGATGGCCCCGATGGTGTGCACAATATTCCCAATCTGTTCAGATAACCCTCCTAAGCTGGAGACATCGCTGGCCAGACTGTGCGTGCTGTCTCTCAGCAGCTGCATCTGGCGGACTATATCGGCGATGGCCTTCGTCCCCTCATCAGCTTCCCTGGCCACCCCCTGAACCGTCTCCTTCATCTGCTGCGCATTGGTGTTCAGAGAATCCAAGGTTCCGGAGAACTCGTTGGTGGTGCTGGCCACTTCCTCCACAGAAGCACTCACCTGCTGGGAGGCGGCTGCCAGCCTGGAACTGGTGTTAGCCAGTTCAGCGGTGGATTGGGTGATCAACCCCAGCATCTCCCGCATGCTCTCCATGGTTGTGTTCACCGCCTGGGCCACAGTGCCAATTTCGTCCTTGGACCGCACCTGCGCCATCCGGGTCAGATCGCCCGCGGCCGCGGCTTCAATAACGGTCTGTACCCGGCTCAAAGGGACGGAGACCTGCCGGCCCACGGCCACCGCGCCCAACACTCCTACCGCCAAAAAGGCAACAGAGGCGAAGCCGAAAAAGTTGCGCAGTGCGTGCACATCCCGCAGTACATCCGCCTCCAGGGCCCCTACGCCGATCGTCCACCCGGTGGATTCAACGGGAGTTAGGGCCATCCATCTGCGCGCGCCATCAAGGTTGTAGCGGATCACACCGGCATTGCCCACACCGAGCTCCTGGATGGCTGTGCCAGCGTCCGCCAAGCTGCCGCTGTCGGTAAAGACATTTGTCTGATCCATCACGTACTCACGGTTGGGATGGGCAAAAAGCGTGCCGTCCGAGTTGAG
>JAAYMM010000048.1 GCA_012521335.1 Bacillota bacterium
GTTGAGCCTGGACTGGATCGGTATCTTCCAGCAAGTGCTTGGGCAGGGGCGGCCACTGGGAGAAAGTGAGCAGGGCGTTAGGATCTACGGTGGCGAACTTGAAGGTGATCTTCCGGCCGTCGATCACGGCAAACCCTAAGGCGATCACTAGGGCGAGAAAGACAATGCTCAGTCTCTTCAAGGTAACTCCTCCTTCGACGTAAGTGCCAGCTCAATACTCTTCCTTCGAACAAGATAGATTGCTAGCTCCTTCACCTATCACCTCCGCAGGATGGAGTGGCTGACTTATGTTGAGTGGGATCTTCTCCGTTTGGTGGCAAATTCCTTCAAAGAAATAATGCATTTTTGGATTTTGTTTTCAAACCCCTTCTAGCTGGGCATATGCCGAGAAGGAAATCTCCATTTCGTGTGGAATACATAATACTGACAACTGGGAATTGACATCCAGAAAGGAAGAGCCCCATGGCCAAAGATACGAATGTGAGCTCCGGAGGCCTGGCCCGCATCCGCAGCGCCTATGCCTCGCTCACTCCCACCGAACGAAAGGTGGCCGATTACTGCCTGGAAAAACCGGAGGAGATTATCTACCTATCAGTAACCCAGCTTGGTGAACGCTGCGGCGTTGGCGAAGCCACCATCATCCGCTTTTCCCAAGCAGTGGGCTTTACCGGGTACCAGGCCCTCAAGCTGAGCCTAGCGTTGGAGCTGGCCTCCAGGCAGGAAAGTGCCGTCTGCGGAACCCTAGCGCCTGATGATTCCATGGAGACTCTGATCAACAAGATCACAGCCATGAACGCCAGCGCGCTCCAGGATACCAGCCGCATGGTACATCCCCGGACTTTGGAAAAGGCCGTGGAAGCCATCAGCAAAGCGAAGCGGCTGTTCTTCGTAGGCGTAGGCACCTCCGGCATCACCGCCTTAGATGCCCAGAGCAAGTTCCTGAGGATCGGCATGGTGGCCTTTGCCTTAAGCGATGCCCATCATCAACTCATGGCCATGGCCCATGTGGGCCCAGGCGATACCTGCGTGGGCTTCTCCCATTCGGGAAGCACGAAAGATACGGTGGACTGCATGCGCTTGGCCAAAGCCAACGGCGCCTTCACCATTGCCGTTACCGATGCTTTCAAATCGCCCATTACGGAGTACGCGGACATCGTGCTCTTGACCAGCTCCGCTGAAGATCCTCTCCAAGGCGGATCCATGCGCTCCAAGTTGGCCCAGGTGCATATGATCGATCTCCTCTACACAGGCGTGGCCCACCGGTTAGGTGATGCCATCGTGGAGCTGAAAAAGAAGACTGCCCTCTCGGTGGTGGATCGGCTCTATTAGGTTGACATCCGGGGCTGGCGCTGATAAAATGGGGCTGATATGCAAAGGCTGTGAACAGGAGTAGTATGGGGGGTACCCAGAGAGCTGCTGGCCGGTGCGAAGCAGCACAAATCCTTCCAGAACTCGCCTGGGAGCTGCTGGTGCGATAGGTAGTGCCAGCCGGTCCAACAGACCGTTACCAAGGTAGAGTGGGTCGTGTGCCTTTTTGGCGCGTGATCAATTAGAGTGGTACCGCGAAAATCTTTCGTCTCTAAGGAGAAGAAAGATTTTTTTAGTTAGAACTGGAGATGAATGGAGGAAGTAGGATGGCCCGTTACAACTTCCGCGCCGTAGAGAAGAAGTGGCAGGAGATCTGGGAAAACGAGGAGATTTTTAAGACCGGCTATGATTTCAGTAAACCCAAGTACTATGCTCTCGTAGAGTTTCCTTACCCATCCGGTGAAGGCCTGCACGTCGGCCATCCCCGGCCCTATACCGCACTGGATGTGGTGGCCCGCAAGCGCCGCCTGGAAGGTTATAATGTCCTGTTTCCCATGGGCTGGGATGCCTTCGGCCTGCCCACGGAAAACTACGCCATTCAGACCAAGATCCACCCTTCGGTAATCACTGAACGCAACATCAACCGCTTTAGGGAGCAGCTCCGATCCTTAGGCTTTTCCTTCGACTGGTCCCGGGAAGTGAACACCACGGATCCCGCCTATTTCAAATGGACCCAGTGGATTTTCCTCAAGCTGTTTGAAAAGGGACTAGCCTATAAGAAAGAAATGCCCATCAACTGGTGCCCGCGCTGCAAGATCGGCCTGGCCAATGAGGAAGTAGTGGATGGTTCGTGCGAGCGCTGCGGCCACCAAGTGGAAACGCGGGTCAAGAACCAGTGGATGCTGAGAATCACCGCCTACGCCGAACGGCTGCTCAGTGATCTGGATACGGTGGATTACATCGAACGGGTCAAAGTGCAGCAGCGCAACTGGATCGGCCGTTCCGAAGGTGCAGACGTGATCTTCAGGATCAAAGACACGGATGAAACCTTGACTGTGTTTACCACCAGGCCCGATACCCTGTTCGGCGCCACTTATATGGTCATCTCCCCTGAGCATCCCGTTCTGCACAAGCTCAAGGACCGCATCCAAAACTTCCCGGAAATCGAAGCCTACCAAGAGCAGGCCCGGAAAAAATCGGAATTTGAGCGTTCTCAGCTGGTGCGGGAGAAAACTGGAGTGCGCGTCGAGGGCCTGAGCGCCATCAACCCTGTGAACGGAGAGGAAATCAGCATCTGGGTTTCCGACTACGTGCTCATGACCTACGGCACCGGAGCCATCATGGCTGTACCCGGCCACGATGAGAGGGACTGGGAGTTTGCCAAGAAGTTCGGTCTGCCTATTGTGGAAGTTGTAGCCGGCGGAGACGTGACTCAGGAAGCCTACACGGACACAGAGCACGGGATCATGGTCAACTCGGGCTTCTTGAACGGACTGGATGTGCAGACAGCCAAGCAGAAGATCACAGCCTGGCTCCAGGAAAAAGGCTTGGGTGAGCCCAAAGTGAACTACAAACTGCGTGACTGGGTCTTCTCCCGCCAGCGCTATTGGGGCGAACCCATTCCTTTGGTCCACTGCGAACAGTGCGGCTGGGTGCCTGTGCCCGAAGAGGAACTGCCCGTGCGCCTGCCCCAGGTGGCTAACTATGAGCCCACCGATACAGGGGAGTCGCCTTTAGCCAAGATCAGGCACTGGGTGGAGACCACCTGTCCCAAGTGCGGAGGCTATGCAGAACGGGAAACCGACACCATGCCCCAGTGGGCGGGCTCGTCTTGGTATTTCCTGCGCTACTGCGACCCGCACAACGATCAAGAACTGGCCAGCAGAGAAGCCTTGGAGTACTGGCTGCCCGTGGATTGGTATAACGGCGGTATGGAGCACACCACTCTGCACCTGCTCTACTCCCGCTTCTGGCATAAGTTCCTGTACGATATCGGCGTCGTGCCCACGCCAGAGCCCTACGCCAAGCGCACCTCCCACGGGATGATTTTGGGCGAGAACAACGAGAAGATGTCCAAATCCCGGGGCAATGTGGTCAACCCGGATGAAGTAGTAGCCGAGTACGGAGCAGATACCCTGCGCTTGTATGAGATGTTCATCGGCGATTTTGAAAAGAGTGTCCCCTGGAGTACCGATGGTGTCAAGGGCTGCAAACGCTTCTTGGATCGGGTTTGGAAGATGCAGGAGATGATCATCCCCGGCACTGCCTACCGGCCCGAGCTGGAGGCCAAGATCCACCAGACCATCAAAAAGGTCAGCCTGGACTACGAGAATCTGAAGTTCAACACGGCCGTGGCCGCCCTCATGACCTTGGTCAACGAGATATACCATCTGGGTTCCATCAACGAGGCGGAGATGAAGACCTTCCTCATCCTGCTCAACCCGGTGGCGCCCCACATCACCGAGGAACTCTGGTGGCAGCTGGGCTTTGAGGGCATGCTCAATGAGCAGACCTGGCCCAAGTGGGACGAAGAGAAGACGGTGGAGCAGACGGTGGAAATCGGCGTACAGGTCAACGGTAAGCTGCGGGGCACCATCGTGGTGAACCTGGACGACTCGCAGGAGATCGCCAGAGAAAAAGCCCTGGCCAACGACGCAGTACAGAAAGCCTTAGAAGGCAAGACCATTGTCAAAGAAATCTATGTTCCCGGCCGGATCTACAACATTGTAGCCAAGTAGCAGGCGGGAAAAAAAGAAAGGCTGTTGGTAGCCAAGCCAGCAGCCTTTTGCTTTTCTAATTTGAGAAGGCCTGGGGCAGCAGAAAGATGGTTATTACCAGCGGGGTGTATGATTGTACGGAACTGGATGGTTTTGTGGTTTTCAACCAAGCCGGGGAACTAGCCGGGCTGATCACCTACACGCTGCGGGGACAGGAATGCGAGATAACCTCCCTCAACAGCGTCGAGGAGGGGAAGGGCATCGGCACAGCCTTGATCCAGGCCGTGGAAGACGCTGCCCGAGCCCACGGCTGCAGTGTGCTGAAGCTAACTACAACCAATGACAACTTAAAAGCGCTGGGCTTCTATCAAAAGCGCGGCTTCGTCCTCTCCCGGCTCCTGCCCGACGCCGTAACTCGGGCGCGGGCCTTGAAACCTGAGATTCCTCTCATCGGATACGCGGGCATCCCCATTCGAGACGAGATCGAACTGGTCAAGCACCTTGGGGACAGCAGGGAAACGGAAGCTGTTGGCACAAAATAGTGAAGCGGCCGCACTGGCCGCTTATTCTTTGAGTATCCCGCGGGAGATAGCTTCCTGCAGAATCTGTTCCACCGCCTCCCCCAGCTCCGGGGAGACTTCTCTGATGGGTGCCATGCGCTGCCGCACCTGAGGCGCGGAAACGTTGTGGATGCGCCAGGTTCCTCCCTGAGTGACGAAGTTGAGCAGCAGGGGCTGCATGCGGTCCAGGCACACGGCAAATTTGGCTTCCAAGGTAACACCCGCCTCAAACTCTTCCCAGAGCGCCTTGAGCTCCTGGCCCTGGTCTGTGGGCAGTAAGGCGTAGATCCGCTCAGCAGCGGCCTGTTCCCGTTCTTCCTTGCCCACGGCTGCTGCCGGATCGTAGCAGAAGACATCCCCGGCATCGATCTCCACCACATCGTGGAGGAGAACCATTTTCATCACCTTGAGCAGGTCCACCGGTTCCGGAAGGTACTCCGCCAGCAGCACAGCCATGACCGCCAGATGCCAAGAGTGTTCCGCATCGTTTTCCCGACGGGAACCGTCCGCCACCAGATTTTGGCGGTAGATGCTTTTCAGTTTGTCGATCTCCAAAGCAAAGTCGATCTGCTGTCTGAGACGTTTGGGCAGTTGTTCCATTTTCTTCTCCTATCTCTTATGCTCGTACCAGGCGCGGGGTATGGGCTGATCGTCCAGGAAGAGATCGGGCTCGCGCCGCAGAAACTCCATGGTCAGATCCACCATCGGTGCAGCTTCCACTAGAACGCTCTGAGCATCTCCTATCCTGCCCCGCACCCCAATCCCCAAGGCCAGAAGGGGCTCTTCCAGCTTGACATAATTCTCCGAGATATTGCGGATGGGAGCGCTGTGACGGCGCATGGGCCGATCCAGCAGGCGCCCATCGGGAGTGCGGATCTTCAGGGGTTGGTGCCAGTCGCTGATGCGGCGGGGCACTTTTGCCCATTCTTCCACCCCATGGATCAAGGTGTTGCGGCTCAGGGGCACACCCAGAAAGAGCACCTTAGCCCTGCGATCATAAAGCTTGCCGTAGCAGCCCTGCCGAGGACAGGGTGTATCAAACTGCTCTTCCCCTTGGACAAACTCCTGGGCAGCGCGGCCGTAAGCCGCTAGGGAATGGGTTGGATGCCACGAGCGCAGCACGCCGGGGCGCTGGCGGAAAAGATTAGTCAACAGGCCTACGCATGAAGGCTCGTTGACCACATCGAAGACATTGTATTCCGCGTTGATCTGGGCCCAGGTGTGGGTAGGCAGCACCAAAAGCCCTTCGTGCAGGTACTCACAGAAGGCATCCAAAACGGTGTCGGCTCCCCCCTCCACTGGGCCGATGGCTTTCATGGAGGAATGGACCAGCAGGGTGTCGTGGGGCAGGATGCCCATCTGTTCCATCTGCCTGTGCAGGTCTAACTTGCTGTACATGGCTCACTCCACTTAGGAAATCTGTTTGAACTGCTCAATGTAAGCGCGATAGTCCTCAGGACTATCCACATAAAACTCCATGGTGATCGCGCCCTGGTAGCCCGCCTCCTTCAAGGCGTGGATCACGCCCACGTAGTCAATGATACCCCGGCCCAAAGGCAGGTGCTCATCGACTGTACCGTGATTATCGTGCAGGTGGACGTGGTAAATATCATCATACAGCTGGTGCACAAAATCCTGGGGGTTGTGCCCCGCGACCACGGCGTGCCCCACATCCAAGGTGAGCCGCACATTGGAACGGTCCACTTTGCGCAGCAGCTCCCGCATCTCGTCCGGGCTGCGGTACAGTTCGTGGGGGAAGACCAGGTTCTCTAGGCAGATCAAGATATCCGGTGCCAAATCGGCGAGCTGGCGCAGGGACTTGATCATGAACTCCTCTTGGTGGACCAGCTCAGCGCGCAGGTGCGGTGATGCCGTCTCCTGGGACCATCTCCCGCCAGGCATGGCTAAAATGCCGGGGGAAGCGTGCACCGCCACCGCGGCAGCACCGATTTCCCGGGCCAGCTCCAGAGCAGCCTGCACATCGGCCAGCGAAGCGTCCCTGATCCTCCGGTTGATGCTGCCCAGGTTGATGTCAGTGATGGGGGCATGGACAGTGAAACTTGGCTGCAGTTCTTCCTTAATGCGTGTGATGTTCTCTCGGTAGACCTTAAACTCTTCCGGATCATAATGGGACTGTCCAGCAATGACCTCAAAACCATGCAGTCCTGCTTGGAGTGCCCGCTGTGCGTAGGTTAAGTCGTGCTGCGGTTTAAACCAGCCGTGATACTTCATGATCTTTCTCCTTCCTCAGGGCTTCCTCAAGGCCGCACAATACGCCCTGCAGCCATCTGACTCTCTAGAATCTCATACATGTTGGTAACAGCACCCACAGCCAACTGTTCCGTGAGTTGATAGAAGTTGAGGCACGTGCCGCAGCAGAGGATCTCCACTCCCCGCTGGGCCAGCTTGCGCAGATCCTCCACGCTGTCAGCACCTTCCACAGCCAGCTTTACACCAGAGTTGTAGAGCAGCACTTTAGCTGGAAGCTCTTCCAGCTCTGTCAAAGCGTAGATAAACGATTTCATGAGCAAACGGCCAAGCTCAGGATCTCCCGTGCCCATCTGCTCACTGGACAAAACCACAACCGTCCCCCGAGCCGCTTCCACCAGCTCTGGCTGCGAGTTCACTTCTGCCCCTTCTCCCACTGTGATCAAGATGCTGTATCTGTCTGGGCCCAGGTTCTGCGAGGCAGAGGCCAGCCCCATCTGCCTGGCCATCTTCTCCAGATTCTGCAGCGCAATGCTGTTATCCACAAGCACTTCCAGCTGCCCGTGGGTGAGCTCGCGCAGTGCTTTTTTGGCTTCCAAAACGGGCTGAGGGCAGCGCAGCCCAGTAGCATCTACCGTCTTTTTCATAGCACCACAATCTCCTTTGCTTCCCGCTCCACTATTCCCCCCACGATGGCGCTGGGTAGAGCCAGGCCCTGCAGTTCGGCCACAAGATCTTGAGCCGCAGCCTGGGGTACGCTCACCAGGAGCCCGCCGGATGTTTGGGGATCGAAGAGCACTTCTTCCACGCTGAAGGGCACCTGGGGAGCAAACTGCACATGCGCCTCCAGGTAATTGCGGTTGCGCTGCGCAGCACCGGTAATCAAGAATTCGTCGGCATAGCTCAGCGCTTCGGGAATCACAGGCACGGCCCTGCTGAAGATTACAGCATGGCGCTCTCCCCCCAGCATTTCATGGAGGTGGCCCAAGAACCCAAACCCAGTCACATCGGTGCAGGCATGCACAGGGTACTTGCGGATGATCTCCGCGGCATACTTGTTCAAGGTACTCATGGACTGGATAGCACGCTCCACCGCTTGGGGAGCAGCTTCACCTACCCGGTTGGCGGCGCAGACAATACCGACGCCCAGGGGTTTGGTCAAGATGAGCACATCTCCCACCTGACAGCCGCGGTTAGTGTAGATCCGCTCCGGATGGACGATACCGGTCACGGAGAGCCCGTACTTCACATCCACATCTTCGATGCTGTGCCCACCGGCCAGCACCGCTCCTGCTTCCAGTACCTTTTCGCTGCCTCCCTGAAGGATGCGCCTGAGGATCTCCAGATCCATTTTTTCCGGAAAGCAGACGATGTTCAGCGCGGTCTTCGGTTCTCCCCCCATGGCCCAGATATCGCTTAAGGCGTTGGCGGCAGCGATCTGGCCGAACAGGTAAGGATCGTCCACCATGGGCGGGAAGAAATCCAAGGTGTGTACCAGGGCTACATCTTCACTCAGCCTGTACACAGCGGCATCATCGGACTGGTCAAAACCAACCAGAAAATCGGGATCCTGCATTTTGGGCAGCCCCGCGAGAATACTGGCCAGAACCTCCGGCCCTATTTTCGCAGTTCAGCCGCCACCAGCACAGAAAAGTCGATGGTCCGCCATCCGCCTCACCCCATTTCCATTTCCACAATCTGATCGTAACGCAGAGCCAGCTCCTCAGCCCAGCGCAGGAGCACGTCCCGATCTTCCGGCGAGGCCAACCAGGCCAGGCCGCAGTTGGCGCTGATCACTACGGGCATGGGGATCAAGCGCCCGGGTAGGCCGTGCTCTTTACACGCCCGCTCCCAGGCCATGGCCTGGGTAGTGGTCTCAAAGGTGATCACGACCTTGGCCTCGCCCATACCCCTTACCTCCATCCTCCCGTGCTAAGGTGCGCAGCGCCTGCAGCGCGGCAGCCAGTTCTTCCTGAGTGTTCAGATGCCCGAAGCTGAAACGGACGGCTCCCTGTTCTCTGGTACCCAAGGCCTCATGGAGCAGGGGGGCACAGTGCCCGCCAGAGCGGGTGCAGATGCCTCGCTCAGCGAGGCAGGCACTCACCACACTCGAGTCCACTTCTCGAATGTTCACGGCCACAATGGGCAGGCGCTCTGACGCCGTAAAGTCGCCGTACACCACCACACCGGGAATTTCCCGGACCTCCTGGTAGAAAAAGCTAGTAAGTTCAGCTTCCTTGCGCCTGATCGCCTCGAGCCCCTGCCTCTGTACGTAGCTGATCCCAGCCAGAAGCCCGGCTATGCCGGGAGTGTTCAAGGTTCCTGCTTCAAGGGCCTCCGGCATCTCCTGGGGATGCTCCCGAGAAAAGGTGTGGATACCGCTCCCGCCCACCTTGAGGGGTCTGACCTCAAGCCCGGGGCGCACGTAAAGGCCGCCCACCCCTTGGGGACCGTAGAGCGCCTTATGCCCGGTGAAGCAGAGAATGTCGATGGGCTGCTCGTCGAGATGATAGGGATACCAGCCCGCGGTCTGGGCTGCATCCACAATCAGGAGCAAGCCGTGCTCCCGGCAGAAGGCCATGATCCAATCTAGATCAAGCACATTCCCCGTCAGATTGGATCCGTGGGTGACCACAACTGCCCTGGTGGCTGGGCGCAAGGCCCGGCGCATACCGGCCAAGTCCACAACGCCGCGGCCATCCACGGGCACGATACTCAGCTCCACACCTCGTCGGGCCAGCCGAAAGAGGGGCCTGAGCACCGAGTTATGCTCCTGGGCCGTTGTGATCACGTGATCACCCGGCTCCAGCAGCCCGAAGAGAGCTGTATTCAAACTCTCGGTGGCGTTCGCGGTAAAGGCAAAGCGGCTGGGGTCGCTGCAGCCGAAAAACTCTGCCGCGGCCAGCCGGGCCTGGAAAACCAGGCGGCTCGCGGCCAGGCTCAGCTCGTGCCCGCCCCGCCCGCTGCTGCCCACGTTGCTTAAAGCGCAGGCCACAGCCTGCGCTACTCCCTCTGGTTTAGGGAAAGAAGTGGCAGCCTGGTCTAGGTAGATCATGAAGGACTCTCCTTCCTTTTTGATCCTACCATACCGCCACTGTTCCGTCCACGCGGCTTTCCGTGCCGCCCACCAGAACCTCCCCAGACCGCAGGATGATCTGGCCCCGGCCGTAGCCGCTGTTGTCTTCAGTGACCGTCACCTCGTGTCCTAGGTCAGCCAGCTGCTGCACCACGGCTGGGGGTACTGTCTGTTCCAACTGCACCTGGTTGCCCCGGATCCACTGGAAACGGGGCGCATCCAGAGCCGCTTGGGGATTGTGCCCGAAACGCATCAGGTTCATAACCACCTGCACATGTCCCTGAGGCTGCATAAAGCCTCCCATGACGCCGAAAGGCCCGAGGGGCTCTCCGCCTCTGGTCAAGAAGCCGGGGATAATGGTGTGGTAGGGCCGCTTGCCAGGGGCTAAGCAGTTGATGTGCTGGGGATCAAAGGAGAAGTTGTGCCCCCGGTTGTGCAGGGCAATACCTGTACCAGGCACCACCAAGCCGGAACCAAAGCCCATGTAGTTGCTTTGGATGAACGAAACCATGTTGCCAGCGCTGTCCGCCGCGCAGAGGTACACCGTTCCCCCTTTGACCTCCGGCGATGGCGGAGGCAGTACGGCCCGGTCTTGGATGAGCTTCCTTTTTTCCTCCGCCCAAGCCTCAGAAAGCAGATCCTCCACCTTCATCTGCATGTGCTGGGGATCTGTCACGTAGCGCTGGGCGTCGGCAAAGGCCAGCTTCAAAGCTTCTATCTGCAGGTGGTAAGCACGGGGCTGCTGGCTGTCTGCTGGCTGGAGATCCAAGCCCCGCAGGATGTTCAAGGCCATGAGGGCCACGATCCCCTGCCCGTTGGGGGGAATTTCCCACACTTCCACATCGCCAAACGGAATCCCGATGGGCTCCACCCACTCCGGCTGGAAGGCGGCCAGATCTTCTGCTCGAAGAAAACCTCCGTGCTCCTTGGAGAAAGCATCCATGCGCTCGGCCAGCTCTCCCCGGTAGAAGGCCTCGGCCCTGCTGTCGGCGATGAGCTGCAGAGTGCGGGCATGATCCGGCAGGCGCACAACTTCCCCGGCCCTAGGCGCCCGTCCTGCGGGGGTAAAAGTGTCAGACCAGTGCTTGAACTCTGGCCCCTTCAGGTTCTTACTGTAGATCTGGAAAGCCCTCTCCCACTGGCGGTGCAGAATAGGAGAAACGGGATAGCCCTGCTCCGCGTAGTCAATCGCGGGGGCGAGTACTTCCCCCAAGGAAAGCTTGCCAAAACGCTCCGCCAGGGCTGCCCAGGCGGCCGGGGCTCCCGGCACGTTCACCGGTACAAACCCGTATTTGGGGATCTCTTGGTAACCGCGGGCCTGCAGCTGCTCGATGCTGATGCTCCGGGGTGCGGGCCCGCTGGCATTGAGCCCATAGAGCTTGCCCTGAAAAGCCACGATGGCAAAGGCATCGCCGCCGATGCCGTTAGAAGTGGGCTCGCACACAGTTAAGCAGGCAGCCGCGGCCAAAGCCGCGTCCACCGCGTTGCCTCCCTTTTTGAGCATGTCCAGCCCAGCTTGGGCCGCTAAAGCATTGGAGGTGGCCACCATCCCCTTCCTGCCGAAAACCGGATAGCGGTGGGTGGGGTAGGACACCTCCAAACCGCTGAAGTTTATGTTCACACTGTTCCCTCCTGTGCTGTGCTCTCTGCACGCATAGTCACCATTTCCTGGTCCTTGTTCATAAAGCGCAGATACCAAGCGCTGAGAATGAGTCCCTTAAGGATCGTGGAAATACTGATCGTCCACCACACCCCGTCCAGCCCTAGGGCGCTCCCGGACAGGAGCAAGGCCGCGGGAATGCGCAGGGCGTTCAGGGAGATGCCCACGATGGACGGTGGGGTAGTCCGGCCCAACCCGATAAAGGCCCCCGCGGTTAGTATTTCCACCGCCTGGGGCAGCTGGGAAAGGCCGATAATGCGCAGATACGCTGTGCCCACGGCCAAAGCTTCCGGTTCATGCAGAAAGATGGAGATCAGAGGCCGAGCCGCGCCGACTAGAGCCGCGGTAGCCACCCCACCCAGGCAGGAGACCACGCCCAGGCCGACAAAATAGCCGCGGTACACCCTCTGACCCTGGCGCGCTCCATAGTTTTGACCCGCGAAGGCACTCATCGCCGACTGAAAGCCGCCCGCGGTCATCCAGGAGATGGACTCAATCTGGCTGCCCACCCGCTGCACCGCGATGGCCACAGGACCCCAGGCGGAGATAATGCGGGCAATGGCCATGGAAATCAAGGTAAACAAAGCGCTCTGCAGCGACATGGGCAGACCCCGGGCGAACATCTGCCGCAGGTACCCCCAGTCAGGACGTTTCAGGAGCTGCAGCCCGGAGAAAAGCTCCGGACGCCGGCGGGCTTCCCAGATGAAGACGCTGGTGGCCAGCAGCTGAGCCAGCAACGTGGTCACGGCTGCCCCCACCACTTCCAAGCGGGGAATGGGCCCGAAGCCGAAGATGAACATGGGGTCCAGGATGATGTTGGCCACCAGCCCCAAGGCGTTGATGCGGAAAGGGGTGGCGCTGTCGCCAGAGCCGTTGAAAATGGCTGTGAAAACGGGGTTAGTGGCAAAAAAGACCATGCCGGCACAGATAATGGCCAGATAAGTGCCGGCCATAGCTTGGATGTCCGGCCCCAAGCGGTAGAAACTCAACAACGGCCCGCGGAAGATCAGCAGGAGCGCAGCGTAGACAACACTCAGGACAAATATGAGCTGCAGGCTGTGGCGAATGGCCTTGGCCACACCTTCCCGATCCTGGCGACCGATGGATTGGGCCACGCCCACCTCCGCCCCGATGCGGGGAATGATAATCAAAGCGTTGGCCAGCCAGGTGAAGAACCCCGAGGTTCCCACCGCGGCCACCGCTCCGCTGCCCAGCCGGCCTACCCAGATCATGTCAATAAAGCCGTAGGCCATCTGCACGAAAGAAGTGGCGATGATGGGTAGAGCCAGTTTGAGCAGTGCCGTGAGGATGCTGCCTTCCGTTAAGGGAATCGCTTTGCTGCTTCTGATCATGTTCCAGCCTCGCTTCGAAGAAGTGCTGCCCCACACTTATTCTCCAGCCCAGGCCCCATTCCTCCCTTAGGCTGCCCAAGCAAAAAGCTGGGAGAAAACCTCCCAGCCCTGGCCTGCTTGCTTCCTTTACTGCCCTTGCTCCAGCACCCCGATGAACACATAGCCCGCTTCGTAGGCGTAGTCCCGGGACACATCGCCCAGTTTGATCTCGATTACGTCCCGCCGTTCCATTTCCACTACCTCTTCATAGTGGACTGGCACCCCGTTGGCGTACACTCCCTGGAGATACACGGGTATGATGCTCCGCAAGTCGTTGTTCAGCCTGATGAAGAAACTGAAATCCTGCACACTGGCGGTGTAGAACGCTTCTTCCATAAACCTGGCAAAGAGGCCGTCAATCTGCTCCCCATTGAGCAGCAGCCCAAAGGCCGTCAGGCCTTCTTCCAAGGGAGTGATCACCACTGCCAAGGGCTCTTCGTTCCAGGGTTCGTAGTCGATGAGATCCAAGGGTATAACAGGGATTTTCAAGTCCGCGATCACTTTGGAGGAATAGTCATCACTGCCGGTGCGGAAGTTTTTCACATCCCTAAAGGTCTCTTCGAGCATGCTCTTGAGTTTGTCGTTGTACTCCTCGCCAGGCGACTCGATGATCACAGAACCGGTGGCCAGAAGATACTCCTCTGCGCCGCTCGCCACATCGATAACATCCTGCACATACAGGTCGGTAACAAACTCCCCGGCACAACCGGTCAGAACCAGCAGCGCCAGGAGCAATAGTACTCCAGCCAGCTTTTTGGGCACCATAGGAATCCCCCTTAAGGTTTAGTCTATGAACCTTCGGCACGGGGGGTTCGTTTCCTTCTTCTGCCATTTAGTTCTTAAGCGCACAAGCTAGCCCTTCACCGCACCGCTGGTGAGACCTGCCACCAGATGCTTCTGCAGGAACAGGAAGAGGATGACGATGGGCAGGGCACCCAGAACCGAGGCCGCGGCAAAGACCCCCCAGCGGCTGGCGTACTGGTCGTGGATAAACAGCTGCAATCCCACAGCCAGGGTATACTTCTCCGTGGAACTGATCAACACACTGGCCAAGATGAGCTCAGAATAGGTTCCGATAAACTGCAGCAGGAACACCACCGCCAGAATAGGCCGGGCCAAGGGCAGGATGATCAGGTAAAAGGCCTGGAAGGGGGAGGCCCCATCGATCATGGCCGATTCCTCCAGGGAGTTGGGAATGGTATCGAAGTACCCTTTCATGAGCCAAGCGTTGACGCCCATGGCACCCCCCAGGTAGACCATGATCAAACCGGCATGGGTGTTGATCCCCAAAGCCGGGAAGATGCGTCCGATGCTCAGCACCAAGAGGTAGATAGATACAGCAGCCAGCATCTGGGGGAAGACCTGGATGAGCAGGGACGCAAACAGACCGGTGCGCCGCCCTCTGAAACGAAACCGCGAGAAGGCATAGGCCGCAAAGGAGGTCATAATCACAACTAAAGTAGAGGTAATCAGACCAATGACGATAGAGTTTTTGATCCACAGGGCAATGGGATACTGCTCACTGGTGAACACTTCCCGGTAGTTGGCCAGACTCGGATTGCCGGGAATGAGCCTCTGCCCCACCAGCGTATTGGCCGGATTAAACGAAGCGGAGATCACCCACAGGATGGGAAACAGCGCGAACACCACAAAGAGCAGCAGCACGGCATGGCGCCAGAGGCTCCCGAACAGACTGTGCCTTCTATACATTCTTGCGCACCTCCTCCAGGGTGCCGGTGAAGCGGAAGTTGATGAACGTAATGGCCCCGGTAATCAAGAAGATGACCAAAGTGACTGCGGACGCAAGCCCGTAATCGACACCCCGCCCGCTTTCAAAGGCCAAACGGTAGGTGTAGGAGATAAGGATGTCCGTGTGACCTGCAGGGGTCTGGGCCCCGACCATGGGCGGCCGGCCCCTGGTGAGCAGGTAGATGACGGAGAAGTTGTTGAAGTTGAAGGAGAAGGAGGCAATCAACAGCGGCGCCACGCTCACCATCAGCAGAGGCAGGGTGATGTGGTAAAACTGCTGCCAGGAGGAAGCGCCATCCACAACCGCCGCTTCATACATCTCATGGTCGATGCTCTGGAGGGCCCCCAGACAGACCAGCATCATATAGGGGAAGCCCAGCCAGAGGTTGAGAATGACCAAGGCCACTTTGGCCCACACCGGATCCTGCAGCCAGGGTACCCCCGAGCCGATGGTGGCCCGGAGAACTTGGTTGATAATGCCCAATTCCGTATGGAACAGCCCGCGCCAGATCAAAGCAGAGATGAAGGCCGGTACGGCATAGGGCAGAATCAGAACAGAACGATAAAACTTGCGCAGGCGCAGATACGGATCGTTAAGCAGGATGGCCAGGAACAACCCCACGGCAAAGGTGCAGCCCACGCTGAGCAGCGCCCACTGCACCGTCCAGATGAACACCCGGACAAAGGGGCCGGTCACCTGCGGGTTGGTAAACAACCGGCGGAAGTTGTTTAGCCCAATAACCTCCCGAAAACCGGGGGTCAGGCGCGTGCCGTCTGGGGCCTCGAAATAGCCTAAAACCGGCCGGTAAACCGTACCGCTTTCCAGATCGATCAGCTCATCCCGCTCCCGGATGTACTCATACTGGGGACGGTACACGCCAAAGTAATTGATATTGCGCATCTGCAGCTGCCAGGTTTCGTCAAAGGCAAAGGATAGAGCGGAAAGCTCATTGGTGGCCCGTACCAAATCGGCCCGGGTGAGTTCCGTGAACTGAGCCAGCTGGCTGAAGCGCTCATCCCCTTCCTGCACAGGCTCAAGGCGTCCCGCGTGCCCCAGCAGCAGCTCACCCTGGGGACTGGTAAACAGAAACCACAGCTCGCCGGCGCCATCGCGATAGGCGGTGTAGGTATAGTTTCCCGCCTCCGCATCGAGGATACGGCGCTCCTGCAGTTGGGTCACGGCCTGTTCCTTGCTGAGAATGTTGCCTGTTCCGTAGTTGGTTACGGAAACATAGACGGTGTACACGATGGGATAGACCACCAACAGGATCATGAAAAAGGAAGCCGGCAGCAGATAGCGGTATGGATAGCCTTTCTCCGAGATGAAGATGAAGTTGACCAGGGCAGCCCCCAGGACCAAAAGCAGCAGAACCCAATAGGCCTGGTGGCCCAGGAGAAACAACGCCGTCCAGATGAAGACCACATTAAGGACACCTAGGAAGACTCCCTTGATAAGCTTTGCCACTTCCATCACTCATTTCTTAAGCTTGCTTGGGAAGAGATTCCCCTTGGAGAAACTCCAAGGGGAATCGGCGCTGCAGAGCACGAACCATCACATGCTCTCTTGGATAGTCTGCACGATGATCTCCACAGCGTTCTGGATGGCAGCCCGCGGCGTGGACTGCTGGTTGATCACCAGTTCAATGGCATCGCTCCAGGCGGTCCAGACCGAGTTCATGGCGGGGATAGCGGGCATGGGCACCGCTTCAGCCGCAGCCTCCATCACGCCGCGCATATCAGGATCTTCGTTGATAACCTCCGCAGCGGGCAGGAACGCGGTGGGGCGAGGATCGCCTTCAAAAATGGCCAGCATGGTCTCTTTCGTGGCCACAAACTCATTGAGGAAGATGTTGGCCAGCAGCTTGTTTTCGCTGAAGGCACTGACCATAAAGCCCTGGGCACCCAGGAAGGGTTTGCCGTACTGTCCTTTGTAGGACGGGATCTGGGTGAAGCCGTAGTTCACGCCCGCGGCCCGCACATCACCAAAGGCCCACGGGCCAGTCATCATGGTAGCGGCCTGGCCGTTTTGGAACAGGCTCATCATGGTGTCATAGGGTGTAGCGCGAGCAATGACGCCTTCGTTCAGCAACTGCTCGAAGAACTCAAAACCTTCGATGGCGCCTGCATTGGCCAAGCCCACATCGAGAGGATTGAGCACGCCTTCTTCATCCACGCCGAACACATAGCCGCCCAGCATGCTGAAGAAGGGGAAGGTGTGGTACGGGTCAGGTTGCGGCAGCACCAGACCGTAAATGCCCTTGGGCGCCAATTCGTTCTTGGTCAGCTCAACCAGCTCTTCAAAGCTGGCGATGCCATCTTCGCCCACCAGGTCTTTGTTGTAGAACAAGCCGATGGACTCAATGGCGTAGGGAATCCCGTAGTACTGTCCGCCCCAAGTGAAGGCATCGAGGCCCGACTGCAGGAACAGGGACGGATTTTCGATGTCGATGGGCTCAATCAGACCATCGCTAACCAGCTGGCCCAACCAGTCATGGGCACCAATGATGATGTCGGGTCCTTCACCTGTGGGCGCCACAATAGCCAGGTTGTCGCGGATATCGCCAAAGGGCAGCTCCTGAATCTTCACAGGAATGCCGTACTCGGCAACAAAGGTCCTGGCTACAGCGGTGAGAACAGGAGCCCGTTCCCCGTCGATCCAGATCAGCAGCTCACCGGGAACAGAAGCAGCAACAGGCAGGCTCAGAGCCAAGGCCAAAGCAAATACCAAACTAAACACGGCTATTCTTTTCATACAGGCACCTCCGTCTAATTTAGTCCACTTGACAACGCAGCGCTGCTGAACCCATCACCTCCGCTGTGATAACGTTTGCACTGGTGACAAAAGGAACAAGAGGAAGAATCCCCCATGCTTAATGATTCTCTAGGCACATGGCACCTCCTGCTGTTTGGGCAAATTTTCCGTTGGAAAAGTTAAGGAAGCCTGTGTCTTCTTTAGTATTTGTTCTGTCCCCTGGCTAGCCCTCCCTCCCTGAGGAGCAGTATCAGCTGCGGGCAGGACAGGCCAAGATCCCAGGCGCACCTGGGACCTTGGTTACCGCTTGTTGTGGGGCCGCTGGTAGTCGGCGGCGATTCTTTCTTTCCAGCGGCCATCGAACCGACCGCTGCGCCGGTAAGAGGCAACCGCCTCGCTCATGGCCGCGAAATTAAGGGCTATACCTTCCCATCGGCATGGAAGTTTTGGGCCCGCTGTGGGGCGATTGCGTACTGGGCGGCCGCCGCGATGGCATCCATGTTGGCTTCCAAGAAGATGAACTCCCAGCCGTGCTGCCCACGCAGCTTGGCCACCAGTTCCTTGACCATCTGGGCAGAAAACTCCACGCTGCTGTTTTCCTGGCCATCGGTGATAATCACCACCAGAACCCGAGCCTCGCTGTTCTCCCGCGCCTTTTCCCTGTGCCTGGCTGCCACTCTGTGCAGGGTCCGACCCATGGCATCCAGCAGGGCCGTGCTTCCTCCCACTTGATACTCTCGCCTGGTCAAGGGCTGCACCGTTTTCAGGTTTACCCCATCGAATTCAGCGCCAAGACAGCTGTGCTTGTACTGCACCTGGTGTATGGGCGTGCTTCTTAGTAGTATAATGTGAGCAGAATGACAAACCGTCACTGTGGGGAGGTATCCTGCATGAAGACAGCTGTTGTCTATCACTCCAGCCACCACGGGAACACAAAAAAGCTCCTGGACGCCATGGCCCAGGAGGGGGAAGTCACACTGTTGGAAGCGTCCGCCGACTCAAGCATCGATCTGGCGGACTACGATCTGATCGGCTTTGCCTCCGGCATCTATGCTTCCAGGCTGCACGAAAGCGTGCTGCACTGCGCCGAAAGGAATCTGCCCCGAGGCAAGCCGGTCTTTGTGCTCTACACCTACGGAGCTTGGCGGCCCAAGCTCACGCACTTGGAGAAAATCGTGAGCGCCAAGGGCGGGCAGATCTTGGGAGTCTACGGCTGCCCGGGCTTCTGTACGTTTGGGCCCCTGAAACTCATCGGCGGCATAGCCAAAGGGCGCCCCAATGCCCAGGACGTTGCCGCTGCGGTTGGGTTCTTCAGAGAGGTGGTGCGCCAAGCTCAGGGGAAGTAGCCCCAGCTAGTCTTCTGCTTCCCTACCCACACTGCCGAGAAGAGGCAGCCCGTAGGTGAACAGCACTTCGTTCAGTTCGAAAACATCGCAGCGGCCGTTGATCAGGAAATACTGGACAATCACATCGAACACTTGGCTGGGAGACAGCGCGCAGCCGGCCTTTCTGAGTAGGTCATCTGTCTCCTCCAGAGTCAGTTCCAGCGCCAAGGCCAGGGCCAGCACAGTGCGCTTGCTGGGTATATACTCCCTGTTGCTGCGGATCTTGGAAAAGAGGCGTCGATCAAGATTGGCCTTTTTGTAGACCTCCACATCGCTTTTTCCTTTGGCATCGATGAGGCGGAAGAGAGCCTCGGCAAACGACTCGTCCAGATCCTCCAGCAGCTCTTGTACGGGAAGAGGCGGTGCAGCAGCCTGTGCGTAAAAGACCTGTGCCTCTTCTTCCAGCTGCTCAGCGTGGAGCTCTTCCCGCTGTTCGGCGAGATGGCGGGCTACATCAACCAGCAGGGCTTCCTCGGCCCGGACCACATCCCGATCGAGAACCGCTAAGTAGACCGCGAGATCATGGGCAGCGAGGAAATCACGTATGGCCGCGGTGGCGATGCGCAGAGCTTCCCGCCGGGGGTATCCATAGATCCCAGCTGAGATCAGGGGAAAGGCTATGCTCTCACAGCCGTGCTCCACGGCCAGGCGCAGGCTGTTCAGGTAGCTGGCCCGCAGCTGCTCCGCTTCTCCCCTCTCCCCGCCTTCGTAGATGGGGCCCGTGGTATGAATCACATACTTGGCAGGCAGAGCAAATCCCGGTGTGATCACCGCCTCCCCAACCCCGATGGGGGCCAGCGGCCGGCAGGCCCGCTCCATCTCGGCAATCCCTGCGGCGCGGAAGATCGCTCCAGACACTCCGCCGCCCATGGTCAGCTGCGGGTTGGCAGCGTTGACGATGGCATCCACCTGCATCTTAGTGATGTCCTGCAGGACAATGCTGAAGGGCATGGCTCTTCCTCCTTTCCTTGTGGTGATTCTATTCGCTCCCCCTCCGCCAGAACCTCCCAGAAGTTCCCAGGGGGAGAGCGGTCCTGGGGCTCGAAGAAAGACAGCGAAGGGAGTGACCTGGTATGCCCTCGCCAAGACTACTGTTCCTAGGCCTTCTGCTGGCAGCGCTCCTCGCCGCAGGCTGCGCTGCGCCGGGTCCGCGCGATCTAGCGGAGCTGGAGATCAAGGCAGCTCCGGGCGGGATGATCACCAGGCCCCTAAGGCCCCGGGGAGCCAAGGACATCCGCTACATAATGCTCCATGCCATCAGCGATGCCGCGGTTAATCCCAGCGATCCCTTCCGGTTGGATCGCATCCGCGCCATTTTCCAGGCTTATCAAGTAGAAGCCCATTACGTCATTGACCGCCAAGGGCAGATCTACCGCTTTGTGCCCGATGACCGCATCGCCCGCCACGCAGGCAGCGGCACTTGGGCCAACGACCCAGATCTAACAAACAATATGAACCGCTACGCCATCGGCATCGAACTTTTGGGTATAGGTACCGCAGCTGAAATGGACCAGGCGGTGGGCCCAGCGGCGAACGCCCTGATCCGGGAGGAAGACAGAGGCTACACGGAGCAGCAGTATCTGTCCCTAAACCTGCTCCTGGCTTACCTCCGGGAACGCTACAACATCCCCCCAGAGAACGTGCTCACTCACGCCCAGTACGCCCCAGAGCGCAAATGGGATCCCGGCGAACTCTTTGCCTGGGACAAGCTGGATCTCTAACGACCAGATCGGTACCACAGGCGCAGCCCTCACAGCTGCGCCTTTGGCCATGTCCGCATCCTTGGTGTCAACGTTTCACTCGGCCGGAGCGATCCCCTCGAGCCAGGGCCTCCACTTCGGCCACAGTGACGTGGTTGAAATCTCCTGGAATGGTCTGCTTCAGACAGGAAGCGGCGGCCCCAAATTCAGCTGCTTCCTGCAGGCTCATCTTGTTGAGTAGCGCGTAGATCAGGGCACCGGCAAAGGCATCCCCTCCGCCAACGCGGTCAACAATCTGGATATCATACTGCGTGGACTGCACGAATTCTTTCCCGTCATAGAGCACCACCAGCCAGCCGTTGTGGGAAGCGCTGCGGCTGATGCGCAGATGACTGCCCACCAGTTCCAAGCCGAAACGGTCCATCAACTGCTGGGCCACGACGCGGAACCCTTCCACGTTGATGCTGCCGGCGGTGATGTCGGACCCGCTTTTGATGCCAAAGACCATTTCCGCATCTTCTTCATTGGCGATGCACACATCAACGTGCTGCATCAATTGGGACATGACCTCGCCAGCCCGCTCCCTGCTCCACAGCTTGGCCCGGTAGTTGAGGTCGCAGCTGACCTTGACGCCTTGAGCCTTAGCGGCCTGCACAGCCTGGAGGGAAATCTCCGCCACACCCGGGCTCAAAGCGGGAGTGATGCCGGTAATGTGAAACCAATCTGCTCCCTGGAAAATCTGCTCCCAGTCAAAATCCTGGGGGCTGGCTTCGGCGATAGCCGAATGGGCCCGGTCGTAGACCACCAGGGACGGGCGCTGGCTTGCCCCGTTTTCGCAGAAGTAGATGCCCAGCCGCTCTCCTCCGCGGGCAATGTAGTCAGTCTTCACGCCATAGCGCCGCAGGGCATTGAGGGCCGCCTGGCCGATGGGGTTCTGGGGCAGCTTGGTCACATAGTACGAGTCTAAACCGAAGTTGGCCAGGGTGACGGCAACGTTCGCTTCTCCGCCCCCGTAAATCACCTCAAAGCTATCCGCCTGCACAATGCGTTTGTACTCTGGAGGAGTCAGCCGCAGCATGATCTCTCCAAAAGTTACCACTTTCCTGCTCACCGTATCCCCCTTCTCTCCCCGAACTGCCAGCGGTGGTGCGCTGGCCTGTAACTCTGCTACTAGTTTTCTCTGCCGATGCCCAATCCCCTTTCTAGACAGAAAAAGGCCCCAGGCTTGTGGCCTGGGGCGCTGGTGAGGGTGACCGCCTACCTGGCGTAGGCTTTATCTGAGATAGGCTTGCAGCATCCAGACAGTTTTCTCGTAAGCAGCCAGGGAACCGATCATCAAATCGGCTGTGGCTTCGTCGCCGATCTCCTGCGCGGCCTTGATGCCAGCACGCAGGCCGGCAATGAGGGTGGAGTAGTCAGCCAGGAGCTCTTCCACAACGGCTTTGCCCCGGATAGGCGCGCTCTCAGCTTCTTTGAGCTGTGCCTTCTTGAGGTACTCAGCCAAGGAAGCGCTGGGCCGGTGGCCGATCATCAAGATGCGCTCTGCCACAGCGTCGATTTCTTCGGCCACGGCATCATACTGCTTCTCCAGCTCCGCATGGAGGGTGAAGAACTCAGGGCCTTCCACATTCCAATGATAGTTATGGAGCTTGGTATACAGCACATGAAGATTGGCCAGATGCTGGTCTAGATGCTCCGCTACCTCTTTGGTTTGTTCAGCAGACAATCCGATTCGGTTCATGAAAACAGCCTCCCATATCTATATTGTTTCTAGGAACAAGTTCCTATACTGGAAATCTATCTTAATAATAACCGTTACTATTAATACTGTCAAGGGCTTTCTCTCAGTTCCGGCAAGATTTTTCCGTGCCATGTCGAAATATGTGCTGAAGAACGCAATCTAGCAGGAATAATACCTATCAGGAGGTGCAGCTGATGACTGATCAACGCACTCACCAAGAACCCAGGTTGGCCACGAGTAACGTGGATGTTCTCAGCGCCATCCGCAAGCGGCGCAGCATCCGCAGGTACAGCGGTGAGCCTGTAAGTAAGGAGCAGCTCGACACCATTTTGCACGCAGGACTGTGCGCTCCCACCGCCCGCAACCTGCGGCCCTTCCACTTTATCGTGATCCAGGATCGGGACCGCCTGGAAAAGCTGGCCCAGGGCAAAGTCCATGCCCGCATGCTTGCCGGCGCGGCCTGCGGCATCGCCATCTGCGGCGACAAAACGGTGGAAGAGCGCATGGAGCATCTCTATGCGGACTGCTTCGCGGCCACACAGAACATCCTGCTGGCCGTGCATGGTCTGGAACTGGGCGGTGTGTGGCTGGGCGTGACCAAGGATTCCGAGTGGTACCGGTTGATCCGGGAAACCTTAGAGCTGCCCGAGCACATTGAGCCTGCCGCGGTAGTGTCCATCGGCCACCCTGCGGAACAACGCCCCACTCCCCACACCTGGGAAGAAAGCAAGATCCATTACGAAACCTGGAGCGCGCAGTAACTCTCAGCACGATCGCGACAACCCAACAGACTTAGCATAGCCCCCCAAGGGCCATTCCATGCAAAGGAACAAGGAGCCCCGTTTCCACAGTCCGAATCTGCGGAAACGGGGCTCTGCACTGCATGTTTTTGCTATCGCTTGGCCTACCCTTTCGTGGCCGAAGTCAGACCTTCCTTGCTCACGAAGTACTTAGACAGCGTCAAGAAGAGGATGATCATGGGTAGACTGGCCAGAACGGCCACGGCCATCATAATACCTTCATCGCTGTGGGTCTCCGCCATATACCTTGTGATGTACAGCGGTATAGTTTTCATCTCGTCACTCTGCACCACAAGCAGCGGCCAGAGCAGGCTGTCCCACTGGGCGCGGAAGGCCAGGATGGCCAAAGTAGCCACTGCCGGGCCGGAAGCAGGCAGCACGATGCTGCTGAAGATACGGATCTCGCCGGCACCATCGATACGGGCCGCATCCAGAATCTCGTCAGGGAAAGTGATCAGGAACTGGCGCATGAGGAACACCCCGAACGCGTTGGCCAAAAACGGCAAGATCAAACCGGCATAGGTGTCCTGCAGGCCCATACGCATGGCCACCATATAGAGCGGAATCATGATGGCCTCAAAGGGAATCATCATGGTGGCCATAATCAGCATAAAGACCAAATTGCGGCCTTTGAACTTGAATTTGGCCAGGCCGTACCCGGTAACGGCCGAAAGGAGCACGGTAAAGAAGGCCACGCTGCCGGCCACGATCAGGGAGTTGAGGGCATTGCGCAGGAAGATGAAATCACCCTCCGGACCTCTGATCCCGTTCCAATAGTTGGGCCAGTGAATGCCCTTGGGAATCCACGGATAGGGCAAGCGCAGAATATCCCTGGCGGGCATGGCTGAAGCGGTAAACATAAAGGCCAGGGGAATGAGCACCAGGACGCAGGCCGCGATCAGAATCAGCCACATCACGCCGTTGGAGGCTTTCCCCAGATACCACGAACGTGTCTTGTGCATGTATTTCAACCCTCCTGTCCTCTCACGGCCTTACATGAATGTGACTTCTTCAGTCCGGGAGAGCCTCAGCTGCACCCAGGTAAACAAGAACATCACTACAAACAGCAGGATGCTCATGGCTGTGGCCCTGCCAATGCGGTAATCCTTAATGGCCGTATTGTAAATGCTCAAGGTGATCACATTGATGGGCCGGGTAGGAGCTCCCGCAGTGCTGAACAGGTACTGGGTGCTGAACGTCTTCAAGCACTGGATCATGGTCATCACCGACACCAGCAGAGTGGTGGGTTTGAGCAGCGGGAAGGTGATGCGCCAGAACAGCTGCCAGCGGTTCGCTCCATCGATCAGGGCTGCTTCCGTCAAGCTGTAAGGAATGGCTCCAATACCGGAGACAAAAAGAACGGTAAAATAGCCGATGTATTTCCAGAAGTAAACAATAATCCTGGAGAGCCGCAGCATGTTTGTGTCTGACAGCCACTTATAGTTCACTCCCGTCGTGCCCAGCAGCGCGTTCATGCCTTGATTGGCCAGACCGCGGGGGTCAAAGATCAACAGCCAGATCAACGCTGCGACTACCGAAGAAAGCACCGCGGGCGCATAGAGCGACAGCTGGAAGAAGCGGCGCAGCCGACTGATGGACATGATGCAGACCGCCAGCAGCAAGCTGAACGCCACCAAGGGCACAAACGTACCCACCGTGAAAATGGCCGTGTTCTGCACTGACAACCAAAAATCCCTAGACCTAAAGAGATAGGTATAGTTGTCCCAGCCCACAAAACGAGGCGGTCTCAAAGACAGGAGATTCCTGTTGAAGAAGCTCTCGATAAAGGCATTGATAATGGGATAGAAGCTGAAGGCAGAGAAAAAGATCAGGGAAGGAATGACGAAAATCCACCCCCAAATCGCCTTTTTTCTCTCCATGCTGAATCCTCGTTTGCGGCGCATGTTGTACCTCCAAAGCAAAAAGTAGTGAAGAAGCCCGAGACCAGCCCGGGCTTCTTGCTCAGCATAAGGCTAGATCAATACTGATCGTCCAGAACTTCCTGGACCTTCTCGCGCAGGATGTCCAGAGCTTCTCTGGGATCCATGTTCTCCAGCATGACGCTTTCCACGGCTTCCTTAATGAAGCGCTCAAACTGGTAGCCGTTCTCATGCAGGAACACAATGTGGCCTCTCTCCATATCGTTCATGAAGACGTCCATGTAGGGCAGTTCCATGAACCGAGGATCGTTCAAGAGGTCGTTGCGCGGCTGGATGATGTTAACAACTTCCAGGTACTCCCACGGATGATCCAGCATGTAAGCTGCGAACTTCCATGCCCAGTACTGCTTCTCGGGAGTGGTCTGGGCATTGACCATCATGTAGTGGCCGTAGTAGGCGCAGGCCACATCTTGCACCGCGTTTTCAAATACGGGGAACGGAACAACTCTCCACTCACCGCTCTCGAAGAACTCGGGGTTGTCGATGCGCAGGCGGCCCTGCTGATAAAAACCGGACAAGCACATGGCGATGTCATTGTTGTCGTAGTCCCATACTTTGCGGGCAGAAGTGTAAGTGGGGCTGCCCAGGTTGCGTCCGTGAGGACCAAATTCGCGGAACCACTCGAGAACCTGGAGCCAGGCCTCGTCGTTCACAATGGCCTTGGTGCCGTCTTCACTGAGCAGAGCACCGCCCAGCTGTTCTACCATGGGCAGCATGGCTACCAGGTAGTAAGGATAACGGAAGTCAAAACCGCGGCGGACAACGATGTCGCCTTCACGAATGACCAGCTTCTCGGAGATCTCGATCATCTCTTCCCAGGTCTTGGGATAGTCCACATCGGGATCGAGGCCAGCATCGCGGAAGATGCGGTCGTTGATGTAGATGGACCAGTTGGTGAGCTCCAGGGGCAGGCCGTAGATCTCGCCATCCATGGTCACGGGGTCAAAGGTGCCAGGCAGGTAGTTGGCGACGAGCTCCTCGGCGTTGGCATAGCCAGCAGCCTCGTAGTTCACAGGGGCTACTCGGCCGTGGATCATGTAGCCGTATTCCTGCTCGATGGGCAGGTTGAACAGGTCAGGAGCGTTCTGGGCAGAAAAAGCGGTGAGGACCAGATCGCCCATCTTGGCCGCTTCATAAACTACCCGCTTAATGGTGACGTTGGGGTACAACTTCTGGAATTCTTCGATATAGCGATTCTCAATCTCGGTACGGTTGTCATCGGTATGGGTCCAGTACACGATCTCGATGTTCTGCGCACTGGCCAAGCTGGTGAACACTAAAGACAGAGCAACAAAGAACAGTAGTAAGGCTTTCTTCAACGCATTTATCCCCTTTCTCGATAGTGTCTGACAGGTACAGCGAAGTGTTTCTCTCTCCACAGTTCCCCCCTTGCCGCCAAGGTTGGTCTTAACATTTCTGCCAAAATCGCCACAAAGACCAAACCGTTACTTCTCCAAAGGAAACCGATTTCCTCCCTTTACCCCCACTGTCAGCCGTTAGTCATTTTTGGAAAAAATTGAGACACCCGTTAAGGTGTCCCCCGTTCTTTAAATGTTTTACAGCAGGTGGCTTCACATGAACTCACGGACGTTTCTCCGTACTGCTGCACAATGCTCTGGGTATCTTGGAAGTCATAGCTCTCGGGCAGCTTAGCTCCCATCTCATCGCTGGTGATCAGGATGCTTTGGGCTGCACAGTAGTTGTCGTCCCACCACTGGCAGTTCTGGACAGTGCAGTGGACTTCCATAGACAGCCTCCTTTGGATTGTTTTCACCTCTATGGTTCCATCTTTTCACCAACTTATACCCCGCGATTATGTTGCCGAAGTTTTACCGTTCCATTATAATAAAGTGAACGAAATTACGGATACAGGTGGGTGCTCAGGTTGGAAAAGAACATGGTCCAGATCATCGACGGCATTTTGTCCGGAGCGGCAAGGGAAGGCAGGCAGGTGCTCTACGAATTTGAGGTCTATCAGATGCTGGAAGCGATCGGTATCGCAGTACCGCGCCATCTGTTTGTGGCCAGCCCCAAGGCCTTAAATCTCACCCTGCTCGAGGAGTTTGGCTCCGATCTGGTGGTGAAAATCGTCTCTCCCCACATTGCCCACAAACAGAAGCTGGGGGGAGTAAAGGTGGTGCGCAATTGGCGCACAGCCGGGCTGGAAAAGATCATGGATGAGATGCACAACCAAGTCCTTGCCCACTTCCTTGGCGATCCCCCCCACATTGCCGGTTTTCTGCTGGTGGAGTTTGTGCACTACGAGCCGGCGTTGGGGCGGGAGGCCATGATCGGGTTCCGCGAAGACGGGGAGTTTGGCCCCGTGCTGCTCATGAGCAAAGGGGGCGATGATGCGGAGTTTTTCGCGCAGCATTACGATGCGGCCAACCTGCTCCTGCCGCCCGTGAGCCTGGAAGGAGCCCGCCAGTTCGTGGCTGGGCTCAAGATTGCCAAGAAATATCAGCAGTTGGGCAAGTCTCAGTACATAGAACTGCTCGCGGACGCCCTGTACAAGATTGCCTGCCTGGTGAGCCAGTACTCCAGCCTGGCGGCGGAAGACACCCGCTTTAGACTAGAGGCTTTGGATCTGAACCCGCTCGTGCTCACGGCAGATGAGCGCCTGGTAGCCATCGACGGCTACGCGGAGTTCAGCACGGCCCCAGCCGCGCCCTGCGTCAAGCCCAATGTGCACAACCTGGAATACTTCTTTAGACCCGAAAGCATAGCGGTGATCGGGGTTTCTGCCGATCTGGCCAAACCAAGCATGGCCCGGGAAATAGCTAAGCTGCTGCACAGGATGGGGCACAGGGATCTCTACCTGGTCAACCCCAAGGGGGGCAGCCTGGAGCTTGGGGGTGAACTCTATCCCCTCCACCGCTCCTTCCAGGAAATCCCCCAACCTGTGGACCTGGTGGTCTATGCCGCCCCCATTGCCAGTGCAGCCCAGTTCATGGAGGAACTGCGGGGCAAGGCGAAGGCGGTGATCGTCATTTCTGGGCTGCCGGCCGGCCTGGAGTATGCCGAGTTTGTCCGGCAGATGGATCTGGTCAGGCCCCCGGAACTGCGCATTATGGGTCCCAACTGCATGGGCGTGTACTGCGCCCCCACTGGCCAGCATCCCGGGGTAAATACCCTGTTCATTGAAGAAAAAAGACTGGGCCTGAGCCACTCCGCGCGCAGCAATACCGCGCTGCTCACCCAGAGCGGAGCCCTTGCCTTAACTACCAACGATCAGATGAAAGAAAGCAGGCTGTTTAAGGCCATCGTCAGTTTTGGCAACAAGTACGATGTGCAGATCACAGATCTGCTGGCCTATTTCGCCCACGATAAAGACACAGAGCTCATTGCCCTGTACCTGGAAGGCCTAGCCCGCGGTGAAGGGCGCCTCTTCTTCCAACTGGCCCAAGAGGCCAGTAAGCCCATCGTGGCCTACAAGTCGGGCCGTACGGAAACGGGTGCCCAAGCGGCTGCCTCCCACACCGCGGCCATGAGCGGAAACTATGCCGTCTTTAAGGCAGCCTGCGAGCAGGCCGGCATCGTGCTCGCAGAACGGCTGGAGGATTACTATGATTACGTCAAGATCTTTTCGCTCTTGGCAGGGAAAAAACCCCGGGGCCAGCAGGTGGCCGTAGTGGTCAATGCAGGATTTGAATCGGCGGTGGCGGGGGATGCCTTGAGCAGGCTGCGGCCCGCGCCCTTGGCCGCAGAAACCAAGCAGAAGCTGCAGAAGATCGATGTGCATGGGCTGGTGGACCTCTCCACTGCACTTTTGGATGTAACGCCCATGGCCAACGACCAGCTGTTCACCGCCTTTGTGGAAACGGTGCTCCAGGATCCGGCGGTGGATGCTGTAGTGGTGGGCATTGTTCCCCACTCCAATGCCCTCAAAAGTACGCCTGATACCTGCCAGGATGCAGACAGCATGGCCCAGCTCTTAGTTCAGCTGGCCCACAAGACGGACAAGCCCCTGGTTGTGTCGGTGAACGGCGGCCGGTACTTCGACGACTTCGCGGCCCTCATGGAAGCAGGGGGCCTGCCGGTCTACCGCAACATCCGAGCCGCCATCCAAGCCTTGGAGGTGTTTGCCAGTTATCACCTCAAGCGGTAGTATAGAGAACAATAACGGGTGCTTTTCTCCGCTGCGGGAAAAGCACCCGTTCGCTTCTAGCCACCGCCCAATCAGCTTAAGGGCGCCAGTTCTGCCAACACTTCCTCGAGGGCTTGGATAAAGACCCTGTTTTCTTCTGCGGTGCCGATGCTCACCCGCAGCCAGGTGCTGTAGCGCGGTACCCCCACCGGCCGGATAATTACGCCTCGGCGCAAGAGGGCCTGGAACACGGCCTGGCCATCACGCCGGGAGTCAAACATAATATGGTTGGCCTCGGTCTTGCCGTAAGGCAGCCCCAGCCTTTCCAGCTGGCCGTAGAGATACTCTTTCCCCGCGTTGTTGTTGGCCACGGTACGGGCGAGAAACTCCTCATCATCCAGCGCAGCTAGGGCCGCGGCTTGCGTTAGGGAGGTGACGTTAAAGGGGTTGCGGATGCGGTTGATCAGGCCCAGAAGAGCAGGATGGCCGATGGTAAACCCCAGCCGCAAGCCCGCCAATCCATAGGCTTTGGACAGGGTGCGCAGCACCAACATGTTCGGGTACTTCTGCACGAGTTCAATGCTGTCCCGGGGGTACTCTGGATGGGTGGCAAACTCATAGTACGCCTCATCGTACACCACCAGTGTCTCTGGGGAAACGGACTCCAGCAGGTCCAGCAGCTCGCCGCGGGTGAAAAACGAGCCCGTAGGATTGTTGGGGTTGCAGAGCCAGACCAGCCGCGTCTGAGGCGTGAGTACCTCCTTAAAGCCGCCCAGATCGTAGCCCAGATCCTTCATAGGTACAATCTGCAGATCTGCCCCCATCATCAGAGAAGTAATCTGGTACCGGGGAAAGGTTACTTCCGCCATGATTACCTGACTCCCTGGTTCAATGAAGGTCTTCGCGATCAAGTCCACCATCTCGTCGGACCCGCAGGTGGGCAGGACCATTTCTGGGGCCACTCCGTATTTCTCCGCGATCTTCTCCTTCAACAGGGTGGCATTTCCATCGGGGTAGAAGTTGGCCTGCTCCAAGGCTTGGAGAACCGCTTCCCGCACCCGAGGCGAAAAGCCCAGGGGGTTTTCGTTGGAGGCCAGTTTGATCACGCGCTCCAGCCCCAGTTCCCTTTGGACATCCGCGATGGGCTTGCCGGGCTGATAAGGGGAGATGGCGTTGAGCTCGGGCCTGTATCTAACCGTCACACATGATTCCTCCTCATTGTGATTTTGTTTACTAACAGTTAAAATTCCTCTGAATCTTTCTGCCCGGATCTATGAATTCCTGCCATCTCACCGCCAGGGGAGAGAAAAGAGCCGGGGGCCCAGCCCAAGCGCCACAAAAAAAGTGCAGCCAAAATGGCTGCACCATGCTGCAAAGGAAGCCTCATCCAGATATGAGAAAGCGTCGTCTAGAGCTTGATACTGTGGTACTGGTGTTGTGCTGCGTCCTTAAGTATGCTGCTCTGCTGCGATTTATGCTTCAGCTGCGCCGTGATTGTGCTGGAAAGACTGCTGCCACTGCGGATCTCCACGTTGGACCCAAGTAGTAGTGCACGTTGAGATGGATCAGGCTGTCCTCTGCAAAATTGAACCTCAGGTTTTCCCCAAAAGAAGCAGCACCCTCGCAGGCTGCTGCTGGGTTCTCATTTCCACATGGTGAGTAATTATTCCTGCCAGGGGTAGAAAGTTTAGGTTTACTTAATCACCCCTTAGCAAACAGCCCACCAAACCTTAGGGACTTTTTTTCAGGGCTGGAAAATCATCCATCCCCATGAGCTCCGCAATGCGCCGCGGAATCTCGGTGATCTGCAGAGTGCCGCTGAAGTGCTCGGCACCAGGCCCAAAGGCGTAAATGGGTACCATGCTTGCGGTGTGGGCCGTAGCTGCCCAGCTGTAGGTGACGTTCGCGCCCGAAGGCTGCCCGCCTGTAATGGTCAAACCTCCCGTTTCATGGTCCGCGGTGACCACAACCAAAGTGCCGGGATGCTCCCGGGCGAACTCCAGGGCCAAACCAACCACCTGGTCAAACATGAGCACCTCTCCCACCATCTCCTTGATGCTGTTAGTGTGGGCAGCCCGGTCAATACGGGATCCTTCCACCACCAAGAAGAAGCCCTGGGGATTTTGGCTCACCAGCTCCAAGGCGCGCTGCGCCATCTCCAGCAGCGAAGGTTCCGTAGGCAGGCGGGTGAGCTCGAAGCTCATATCACCCCCGATGAAGAGCCCAATCAGCTTCATCTCCGGGGTGATCTCCAGGTTGAGCAGCCCATCCCGATCCGCTACGAAGGTATAGCCCATTTCCAAGGCCCGGTGGATCAGAGCGTTGCTTTTAGGCTTTTTGGTAAAGGGATTGATCCCAAAGGTGTCCGCTCCTCCCCCCAGGAGCACATCGGGGGCAGCCTCCAAAACGGCCGCGGCAACGTCCCGCTCTAAAGCCCGGTGATCGGCGTTCACGAGAAAAGCAGCCGGCGTGGCATCGGTAATCTTCACCGTCGCCACAACCCCTGTACTCAAGCCCTGTTCCTTGGCCTTGAGCATGATGCTCCGCACAGCCGTACCATCGGGCAGGGTGCCCAAGCGGCCGGTGTCGGTGCGGTAGCCCGTGGCTAAAGCTGTGGCTGCCGCTGCCGAGTCGGTCACCAAGTTGTTGGCTGCGTAGTTGATGGAAAAACCGGTGTAAGGCATGGTATCCAGGTTAAGCACTGCCGACGCTCCGCCCTCGAGGCTGAGGCGAGCGGCGGTTACTTGGTTGATCCCCAGGCCATCCCCGATGAGCAGGATCACGTTCTTCACCGGCGCCTCCGCTCCAGCTGTCCCCCCCAGGAAGAGCGCCAAGACCAGCAGCAGGGCCGCGGCAAGCGGGATGCTGTTGTACCTTCTTGACATGCCAACCACTTCCCTTTCCCGTAAATTCACCTGAAGTTCAACTTAGACAGAGCGAGGGGAAAACCTGCCCGCAGATTGTCCTCCTCGTCCGCAAAAGCGGCCGGGAAGGTAACCGGGCGTTTGCAGGAGTTGGAAATTCTGTCCAGAAAGAGGAAGATTAAGAAGTGGACCGGCCCTGAAGGCCGGCCAATCCAGAGAGCGGGGTGTGCTTGTTGAAACGTAGAATTTGCTTACTGTTGTCTGTTCTGCTGTGCGTACTCTGGGCAGTACCCGGGCTGGCCCAGGTACTGCCGGAAGGCTTTGTGTATGTCAAGGATGTGATCCCCAGTGTGCGGCTGGACATCCGCTACTACAGCGGCCACAACTTCGTAGGCACGCGCATTGACGGCTACAACGCCCCCACCGCCATCCTCACCAGCGAGGCCGCAGAGGCTCTCAAAAAGGCCGCCGAAATCCTGGATGAACAGGGTTATTTGATCAAGATCTTCGATGCTTACCGCCCCCTGCGCGCCGTGGAGCGTTTTCTGATCTGGGCCCAAGACCTGGACGATCAGAAGATGAAAGAATTCTACTATCCGGAAGTGGACAAAGCCCGCGTCTTTGAGCTGGGTTATGTGGCCCTGCGTTCCGGCCACAGCAGGGGCAGCACAGTGGACCTCACCCTGGTCTACAAAGATACCCTGGAAGAGGTGGATATGGGCAGCCCGTTTGACTTCTTCGGCCCCATTTCCCACCATGGTACAGACTTGATCACCCCTGAGCAGGAGGCCAACCGCAACATTCTGCGGGATGCCATGGTTGCCGCAGGGTTTGAGCCCTATCCCAATGAATGGTGGCACTACCGCTTAGTTGACGAGCCCTATCCCGACCGTTACTTCGACTTTCCAGTGGATGCTCCCGAGTACATCAGCTGGCGAGGCGTGCTCGATGAAGCATTGGAGCAAGCAGTAGCCAGGGCCCGCCAGACCATGAATGAGAACATTGGCGGCCCGTTTGGTGCGGCCATCTTTGACCAGGAAGGCAACATAATCGTGGTTGCTTCCAACAGTGTCCTGCGGGATCACGACCCCACTGCCCACGCTGAGGTGAACGCCATTAGGGAGGCGGGGAGGATCTTGGGTACCCACGACCTTTCGGGCTACATCCTCTACGCCACAGGCTATCCCTGCCCCATGTGCCTTGCTGCCACGATCTGGGCCAACATCACCCATGTGATCTATGGAGCCCGGCCAGAAGATGCAGAAGCCATCGGCTTCCGCGATGACTTCATCTACCGCTTTATTGAAGCCGGCCGCGTGGACAGCTCTATCCTCTTGATCGAAGAGTACGGGCGGGAGAAATGCGTAGAGCTGTTCCAGGAGTATGCCGCCAAGCAGAAGCAGATCTACTAGACCCCAGGTGCCAACACAGGAGGCACCTACCATGGGAAAACACAGCCCGTTTGCGGATAGCCCCGTCAACCCGCCTGCGGCCCCTGTGTTTGTGTCTGCCCTGGGAGTCGGTGTGGCCTCCCTCTTCGCCGTGGGGGCCAACCTGCTGCTCTCCGGGGCCCGAGGAGTGGCAGCCTAGAGCTCCCAGCTCTGCCCCGGCTCTAACAGCATCACCCGGCAGAGATCCTGTGCTTCCACGGCTTTCTTAAATTGGTAGGGGTCCTGCTTGATCGCGGGGAAGGTGTTGTAGTGCATGGGGACAACCGCCTTGGGGCGGATCATCTCCACAGCCCTCACCGCGTCGGCAGGGCCCATAGTGTAAAAGTCGCCAATGGGCAGCAGGGCCACATCCACCTCTTCCTCCCGAAGCAGCTGCAGATCGGCGAACAGTCCCGTATCGCCGGCATGGTAGATCTTCTTGCCCCCTATCTCCACCACAAAGCCGCAGGCGAGGCCCCCAGCAACGCCGCTGCCGTGCTGGGCGGGGACCAGTTTCACACTGCCGAAGGAGGTCCGCACCCGGCCGCCGATATTACCCGCGAGCACTTCCACCCCCTCAGGCTTGAAGAGCTCCCCTGCCACTTCCACAGTGGAGACAATTACTGCCCCCGTCCGTTTAGCAATGCTCACGGCATCACCCACATGGTCGTGGTGGCCGTGGGTGACCAGGATGTAATCGGCGTCCACTTCCTCGGCTTGTTTCGGAGCCAGGGGATTGCCCGTCAAAAAAGGGTCTATCAGCACTTTGGCCTGGGGTTCTTCCAGCAGAAAACAGGCATGGCCCAAAAACTCAATCCGCATGAGCATCATCCTTTCGCTAGAACTGTGGGATTATACTTCTCCATGCCGCGGCCTGAACCTTTTTTCGCGGAATCGGGACAAAGAAGCCTGTGCTAAGGAGGAAATCTGCTGGGTTTGCCCGAAAAACAGGTCAACTGCCGAAATGGCTCTGCTCAGTATAACCCAAAGGAGGTCTAGCATGTACAGCTTTCCCCAAGACTTGTACGTAGATGTCCGCCTTGAGGATTCCGTGACTACGGAAATCAGCACACCTGCCACGGTGATGCCGTCGGCAATGAGCACTGGTTCTTGATCAGCAAGCCGTGCCGGCGTGTAATAGTAGGTCTCCTTGATTTCCCTGCCCACCATGAGGCGCTTCAGTTCATCCTCGCTGCTTTCGGCCGCATCCAAGGTAGTCACTTTTTCGCCGTCTTTCAGCACCGTAATCCGATCCGCGAGCGCCAAGACCTCGGACAGGTTGTGGGAGACAAACAGAATCAGCTTACCCTGAGACTTAAGCTCGGCCAGTAGTTCATAGAGCGCGACCCGGTTGTTGTGGGAAAAGGCTGCGGTGATTTCATCCAGAATCAGGACATCGGGATCCGTAGGCAGGGCCCGCACCAGTTCTACCAGTTTCTTCTCTTCCACGGTCAAGGTGCCGGCCAGAGCATCTAAAGGTACCGGTGCGATACCCCAGGAGGCAAAGGCCAGAGCCGCCTCTTCCCGCATCCTTTTGAGGTTGATGATGCCCCGCCGGGCAAACTGCTGGGTTTTCCCAAGAAAGATGTTTTCCGTGACCGTGAGGCCATCCACCAGCCCCAGTTCCTGCACCACCATGCTCACACCCTGCTCATTAGCTTGGGCTGGACTGAGGGGATCATAGGGCCGATTGCTCTTGAACATGGACCCCTGATCTCTGGCGTGGATCCCGGCAATCATGGAAAGCAGCGTAGATTTGCCTGAACCATTCTCGCCGATAAGGCCGTGGATTTCGCCGGCCCTAAGCTCCAGGGATACGTCAATTACGGCACGGGTGGGGCCGAAACTTTTGGAGATGTTCTCTACTCGTAAGATAGCTGTATCTCTGGCTGTCATTTGACGATCCCCTCCTCATCCCCCATTGAGACAATGGTCACCAGGATAACCAGGAGCCTCATTACTACCTCCTGCCAGGTCCCTGAGGGTACGCCCAGGAGAGTTAAGGCGTTAAACAGCGCTGAGAGGGATATGGTGCCGATGACCACGCCGATTACCACGTTGAAGATGGCGCTCATGGAACTGGCGATGAGCACCGCGGTCAGCGGCTGGAAGATGAAACTCACACTGGAAAGCCCGGTGCGCGGCAGGAGCTGGCCCACATAGCTTTGGTTGATGGCCGAACCGAGACCTAAGAACACACCGCAGACCACCATGCCCAGGAACTTAGCCCGCTCGGGATCAATGCCCATCTGTCTCGTTACTCTTAAATCACTGCCCACAGCCCGGACATTGAGCCCGATACTGGTACGGCAGAAGAGAATGTACACGATGACCATCCCGGGCACCAGCATCAGTACATTAAAGGGCAGCTCTCCCAAAGCCCGGAGTTTGGAACCCAAGGTGACCACCATGCCGCCGCTCCGCACGGCTAAGTTGGAGTAAATGGCCCCGATGGACTCATAAATCATGGCCATCCCCAACCCCGCCACCCAGGGCGGGATGTTGGTTTTCAAAAAGACGAACCCGTTCAGGGCCTGCAAGAATACACCAGCGGCCAGGCCCCCAAGCAGAAGGCCGGCATAGCCCCACTTAAGACCCAAGAATCCAGCAAAATTAGAAGCCAATATGACGATGGCACCGACGGATAGGTCGATCATCCCACTGGTAAAAGAGAAAACCATGCCCCAGGTCACAAAGGTGGGGATCACGGCGTGGGAGATGATGATGCCTAAGTTTCTGGCCGTAAGGAATCTAAAGTCAGCGGCAATATGGACGATGAGAAACACCAGCAGCAGCCCGGTCCCTGGCCGCCTCTCTTTTTCTGTCCATGCAGTTCAACCCCTTTTTGTGCGAGTGGGCTGCCAACACGAGAGACGTGTTTGGCAGCCCGGAGTGTGGTGCTTAGAATCCGTAACGCTCCAGATCTTCTGCGGTGATTACGCCGGCTTCATACTTATCCCGCACCCGCTGCTCCACCGAGTAGTTGGCCAACAAGTTTTCAAACAGTTCAGCGGAGGCTGCCGGATTGTACTTACTGCTCAGCTGACGGATCTCGTCGGGGCTGAAGGGCATGTTCTGGAGCCACTGCTCTTCGTAGGCGTAGTATTGGTTAGCCTGGAGCACGATGATGGGCACATGGAACACAGGAGCCTGCCCGTTGGCATCTTTGAGGGGATTACCTTCCAGGAAGTTGTGGAGCAGGGCCACGGCCAGACCAGAGTTAATCCAGTGGGCGCCGTTGGCGGCGGTGACTTGGCCCGCCTGGAGTCCCTCTAGAATCTCAGGATCCAAGTCGGTGACGAAAAACAAGGGATCCAGGTCATCATACTTCTGCAGCACTTCCATGGTGGAAACGGCGCCTGCCCCTGAAGTAGTGTAGACTGCATCAACATCAGGATAGGCCACGAGGAGGTCTTCACTCTTTTTCAGCGCATCGGCTCGGGACGCAATGGCACCCCAGGCCACATCCAGAACCTGGCCGCCCACTTCAGCAAAGGCATCGGTAAAGCCCTGGACCCGAGCTTCGTGCGTGGTGTCGCCCCGGTTGCCGGTGACCAGCACTGCCGTTTTGGCCCCTACGGCTCCGGCGAACCGGCCGATGGGATAGCCCGCATCGTAGTCATCCTCCCCCACGGCACCTGCGAAGTAAGGATTGCTGCGCAGGTGGGCCAAGGTTTCGGCGGTGGGCAGGTGATCGTAGAGCACAAAAGGTACTCCAGCATCGGCACACATCTTGCTCACAATGGCGAAGGTGGCATCGGACATGCCGAAGTAGATGATGCCATCCACGCCCGAGGCGATCAAGTTCTCCACATTGGCAATGGATTTTTCGATCTTGCCTTCATCATTCACCACCATGAGCTCAACGCCCAGGGCCTCCGCACAGTACACTGCGAAGTTTTCCAGAATGTCCAGGCAGTACACGCCGGAGAGCGCATTGTTAAAGCCGATCTTGTAATCCGCGGCCAGAACCTGGGCACTGAGCACCAAAACCAACAATAGACAGAGGAGCAATTTCTTCATGCCGCTTTCTCCTTTCTTTGCTTGCTGCTGCCAAATGCAGTCCTCGTTGGCACTGTTCCGTTCCCTCTGTCTTTATGGCAGATCACAAACCGGAAACAAAGTTTGCAGATCGTGTCATTTTGTCTTGCGAAATGTTTCAAAACTTTACATTCCAACCGGCGTGCGGGCATAAAGAAAGCCAAACTTGACCGTTGGGAAAACCGGCAAGCTTGGCTTTTGCAGTGTGTACAGACTTTTTGGGTTGTGCTACAGAATCTGGGCCAAAAAACGCTGGGTGCGCTCATGTTCAGGCGCGGTAAAGAACTTCTGGGGCGGGGCTTTCTCCAGGATCTTCCCTTCGTCAAAGAAGATGACTGTATCAGCCACTTCCCGGGCAAAGCCCATTTCGTGGGTGACCACGAGCATGGTCATGCCGCCCTTGGCCAGCTCTTTCATGACATCCAATACTTCTGCGATCATCTCCGGGTCGAGAGCCGAGGTGGGTTCGTCGAAAAGCATCACATCGGGCTGCATGGCGAGGGCCCGGGCGATGGCCACCCGCTGCTTCTGGCCGCCGGACGTAGCTGCGGGGTATTTACCTGCCTGATCGCGAATGCCCACCTTAGAAAGGAGATCCAGCGCCAGTTCAGTCGCCTCATCCTTGGGCATCTTTTTCACCTTGATGGGCGCCAAGGTGATGTTCTCCAGCACGGTCATGTGCGGGAACAAGTTGAAATCCTGGAACACCATGCCCACTTTATTGGCAATCTCGGTAGACCTGGTCTTAGGGTCGTGAACGGGCAGTCCGCCGACGTAAATCTCGCCCCCATTGATCTTTTCCAAACCGTTGATGCAGCGGATGAACGTACTCTTCCCGGAACCGCTGGGCCCGCAGATCACCACAACTTCCTTCTCCCTAACCTGCAGGCTCACACCCTTAAGCACTTGGTGCGCCCCGAAGGATTTATGCACGTCGCGTACATCAACTATCACTTCGCCTAACTGCTTTTCGCTCATTATCTTGCTCCTTAGATTTTTCACTCGCTCAGCTTGATCTATTATAGTACTTTTCTCCCCCGCTGCGCTAGGAAAATTGCAGCGGGCATCTTTTCCGCCGATGCCCGCCCGCTCTAAAGCTTATTCCAAACTCATCAGCACAGCATGATCAGGGCTTACCTGCACCATCCCCTGTCCGCGGTTGGCTGCATAAAATTCCGCAATTTCCCGGTTCACTGCTTCGGGCACAAACTTCTCCTGGGGATCCCACCGCCTCCCGATATCGGGTACGGAACGGAAGAGCATTTTCGTGTAGGGGTGCACCGGATGGTGATACACTTCCGCGGTGGCTCCCTGCTCCACCAGGCGGCCCTGATGCATGATCATAGTGTAATCGCTGACATAGTAACCCAGGGCTAGATCGTGGGTAATGAAGAGCACCGACATCCCCGTGGAGCGGCAGATATCCACCAACAGGTTGAGGATGCCCATGCGGGTGGAAGCATCGAGCATGCTGATCAGTTCATCGGCCACCAATATCTCCGCGTTCAGGAGCAGAGCCCGGGCAATGAGCAGCCGCTGCAGCTGCCCGCCGCTGAGCTGGTGGGGGAAGTGCGCTAGTGTCCGTTCGGGGTTGAGGTTGACCTGCAGTAAGGCCTCCCTGGTGCGCGCCGCCCGCTCAGCTGCAGGGGTGTCCGGGAAGAACACATCGAACACCAGATCAAAGACCCGATCTACCCGGAACAGGGGGTTGAATGAGGAAAAGGGGTCCTGGAAAATCCCCTGTACCCGGCGGTAAAACTCCCTGCGCTCCGCCTTAGTGCGGATGGTGGCCAGATCCCGTCCGTGGAAGAGGATCCTACCGGCTGTGGGGCGGAGCAGCTTGAGGATCATGCGCCCCATGGTGGTCTTTCCGCTGCCGCTCTCTCCGATCAGGGAAAGAACGGTGCCAGGATACATGGCAAAGGAAACGCCGCGAACCGCCGTGGTGAGGGTGCGGAAGAAAACGCCGCTGCTGAAGACCTTAGTTACATTCTCCACAGAGATAATGGGCTGTCTGTTGTCAACCAACGCGCTCCCCTCCAATCTCCCGGTGGTGCCAGCAGGCAATGCTGTGCTCGGGCGTAATGTGTTCCGTCAGCGGAGTGTCCTCGCAGCGCCTGGTGCGGTGGGGGCAGCGCTCGCGGAAGCGGCAGCCGGGCCCGATGTCTAACAGCTCTGGAGGAGTGCCCTTGATTCCTTCCAGCCTCTGCTCCTTAACCTGCACGCCTACCTTGGGCAGGGAACTGAGCAGGGCCCGGGTGTAAGGATGGCAGGGAGCATGGACGATGGTGTCCACCGGACCTGCTTCGACTATGTGTCCCCCATACATGATCAGCAGACGGTCAGCGATTTGGTACAGAATGGACAGGTCATGGGTGATGAACAGCGCGGAGCCAATAATCCCGGCATCACGCAGTTCCACCAGCAGGCTGGCGGCAAAGCGCTGAGAACTCACGTCCAGGGCTGAAGTAATCTCATCGGCAATGATCAGCTCTGGATTCAAGATGGTGGAAAGGACCATAATCACCCGCTGCTTCATGCCCCCCGAAAGTTCGATGGGATACTTATCCAAAACGGCGGGGTCTAGGTTGACCAAGCGCAGCCGCTCTTCCAGCTTGTTCATGAAGGCTCCATCAGGACGGATGCCGTGCTCCCGCACCAGATCGGACACGAAGGTGCCCACTTTCTTCGTGGGGCTCAAAGCATCCAGGGCGTACTGGGGAATAATGGAGATCTTGCGCAGTCTGAGCCGCCGAAACTCCTCCCGGTCCATGGTCATGATGTCCTGGCCCAGAAAGAAGGCCTGGCCCCCCATGTGGGTTAAGGGCGGCTTGCGCAGCATGAGGGTGTGGGCGAGGGTGCTCTTGCCGCAGCCCGATTCTCCAGCGACACCCACGATCTCGCCTCGGCGCACCTGGAAGGTGACCCCATCCACCGCTTTCACATCGCCTTTGAGAATGCGGTAATAGGCCTTGAGGTCCTGTACAGACAGGATCAGATCTGCTCCCATAATTACATCTCCCTCAGACGCGGGTTGAACACTTCATCCAGCCCCGTGTTGATGAAATACAAAGAGACGATGAGCATGGTCAAGATCAGCCCGGGAATGATGGTCCACCACCACATCCCTAGGTGCAGTGCGTTCCAGTTCACGGCATTCTGCAGCACCAGACCCAAAGAGATGCCCCGGGTGGGGCCCAGGCCCAGGAA
>JAAYMM010000049.1 GCA_012521335.1 Bacillota bacterium
CGCAAGGCGCCATGTTCCTGGCCATCATGGCTATCGCTAACAAGATCAGACCCCTAGATTTCAAGTTGAGTTGGGGAAACAGGGCAGTTGGCAGCCGCTATGTCCTGCGCTTCACTGGGGTTTTCAGCTTGTTTATGATCGGCTCAATAGTTATCATGCTGCTGACCAAGTCCTTTCAGCCCTTCCCCTATCCTCTGACCGCCAGGAACATCTGTGGCTACCTGGGTTTTCAGCTCTTCCTCAGCGGGCCATCAGAAGAACTGATCTTCAGGGCTTTCGGCATAACCATGCTGGGATTAGTGCTGCCGGGAAGAGTCTTCTCCGGCAGACTCAGCCTACCCAACATCGCTGCGGCCGTGATCTTCGGCTTGGCCCATGTGAATTTTTCCTTTGTCCCCTTCCAGGTTTCCTACTCTCCCATGCAGGTGATCTTATCGGTAGTACTCGGGCTCTTCGACGGTGATTGCTACGAGAAAAGCGGCAGCGTCTTCTACCCCATGCTGATGCACAGCATCAGTAATGTTCTGTCGGTGGGTACCACGATCCTCATCACCATGGTGGCGCAGTAAGCAGGCGGAAGCAAGGGGTGTCAGTGGCAGAAAACGGAAGGTAGCTCCAAGCATGGCGGAGTTGCCCGAGATCCATAAGCTTGCGGGGCAGAGATCACTGATGTCTGGAAAAAAGGGAAGTGGGTTGGACAGGAGGGTCAAGTATGGAAGGCTATCAGTTCAGAACCATTACTGAACGAGACATACCCAGTATGGTTGAAATACTCATGAGTAGGCAGGAACGCGAGTTCAACTCCTTCCCATTCCTGCACAACAGTTTCCTGCAGGCGGAATGGATCAGCAGGCACCTGCAGAACCTGCTCGCCAGCGGCAGTGCTCTGGGGATGGGCGCCTTCTCCCATGGCCAACTCGTTGGCTATCTTGTGGGCACAATCAGGATCAGCACCAGAACGGGCAGATGCGCGGTGATCCCCTACGAAGGCGCCGCCATCCAAAAGGGCCAACCAGCAGAGCTGATTAGGCACCTCTATGCTCAGGCTTCTGTTCTCTGGCTGGAACACGGCTGCTTCACCCACGCGGCCTTCGTACCCCTGGCAGATCCCCTCTACCTAGATGCCTTCTCTAGATTGAGCTTCGGCATCGAACAGGTCTATGCCGCATTGGATCTGGAGGAGTACCGCTCGTTCGCCAGCACAGCTGAGATTGAGATCCGGCCTGGGACTGAACAAGACGGTGAGATCATGGAAAGCATGTCCAGCATCATCTCGAAGCACCAAGACGCTGCGCCAACCTTCATACCAATCTTCCCAGAAGTTCTGGCGGAGATCAGAGAAGGCTTCAGGCGCTCGCTGGCAGATCACGATACGGTCGTTCTCCTCGCGGAAAAGGATGGGCAGGCGGTGGGGTTCCACATGTACGGCACAGCTGCCCCGAGCATGATGGTACCTGATGATGCCGTGGAGCTGCGCGTGGCCGGCACCCTGGAAGGCCACCGCAGGTGCGGCGTTGGCAGGAGCCTCCTGAATGCAGGGTGCCAGATCATGCGCGAACAGGGGTACCGGTACGTTCTTACCGATTGGAGGATCACCAACCTAGCATCCTCCACGTTTTGGCCCAAATGTGGGTTCAGGCCCTTTGCCTGCAGAATGGCTCGAGTGATTGACTCCAATTACGCTTGGGCCAACCTCGACAATCCCTGTGTTCTGCTCCAGGCCAGAACCTAGACTGGTTTTACCCTGGATTTCTGTACTTCGTAACCCACCCGTTTGATCGCGCTTTCAATGTCCTCGATGGCAACCTGGGCATCGTCGAAGTTCAGCTTCACCTTGCTGGCATTGAACAAAACCTGCACGGAATCAACATCCACACCCTGCACCGCCTTTACTGCCGCCTCGATTTTCTGCAGGCAGGACGGGCAGGTCAAGCTTTCCAACTGGATGGTGGCATTCTTCATATCCGTCTCTCCTTTCCTTCTAACAGCAATCATATCCCAGCGCAGCAGAGGAATCCTTGATCGCAGTCAACTCCTCTCCCGGCTCGTTGTCAAGCGGAAGCGGAGCAGCCGCATCCCGTTTAGAATTACTACCAGGATGCTTCCCTCGTGAACAAGCATGCCAATGGACATGTTCATCCATTCGCCAAACAGCACGCTGGCCAGAAGAACCAGCACCACTCCCACCGCGATAAAGATGTTCTGCTTCATGTTTCTGGCCGTGGCCTTAGCCAGACCCAGGGCATGGGGCAAACGGCCCAAGTCTGAGTTCATCAAGACCACATCCGAAGTCTCTACGGCCACATCCGTGCCGCCGCCCATGGCGATGCCGATCTGCGCTAGGGCCAGGGAGGGGCTGTCGTTTACCCCATCACCCACAAAGGCGACAGTGCGTCCCTGGGCGATGAGGGATCTGATGTAGGCAGCTTTGTCTTCGGGCAGCATGTTGCCCCGGGCCTCCGTCAGGCCCAGTTCCCGGCTCACAGCATCCACCGTACCCTGGTTGTCGCCGGAGAGCATCACCAAGCTGCGCACTCCCAACCTCTTCAGCCTCTCCAAAACACCCTTAACGCCGGGCCGGATCTGGTCACGCACCCCCATCAGAATCTGGAGCTGTCCGTCCACGGCGGTCAGCACCAGGGAGTTGCCCCGCTCCTCACAGCTGGCCAAAGCGGCGCGGGCCTTGTCATCCAGCGCTACATTTTCCCGGGCCATGAGGGCAGCATTGCCCACAGCTACGCGGTGCCCGTTCACAGTGGCCACAACGCCGGCCCCCTTGACCACCTCAGTGTTCTCTACTGCGTACGTCTCGATCTCACCGATTTCTGCCAGCACCGCCTTGGCCAGAGGATGATCCGATTCCCGCTCGATGCTGGCCAAGTACGCCGGTGCCTCTGCTGTGTTTTCTCCGTAGAACTCTGTTTCCGCCACTGCTGGCCTGCCCACGGTGAGGGTCCCCGTTTTGTCGAAGACCACGGTGTCCACTCTGCTGAAGTCGCCAATCACCTCACTACCCTTAAAGAGCACACCATGGCGAGCGCCGTTGCCGATCCCAGCCACGTTAGAGACGGGCACGCCGATCACTAAAGCGCCGGGGCAGCCCAGTACGAGGATGGTGATAGCTAGTTCCACATCGCGGGTGAGCAGCCCCACCAACAGGCCCATGGCCAAGACTGTGGGCGTATAATACCTAGCAAAACGGTCAATGAAGCGTTCGGCAGCGGACTTGGAGTCCTGCGCTTCTTCCACCAGTTCGATGATCTTGGCGAAAGTGGTATCTTCCCCAACACGGTCAGCTGCAATCTGCAGTGTGCCGTTGTCCAGGATGGTTCCAGCGTACACTTGAGAACCTTTCTCCTTGGGTACAGGCATGGATTCCCCTGTGATGCTGGCCTCATTGACGCTGCCTTCTCCTGCTGTCACCGTGCCGTCTACGGGCACTTTCGCCCCGGTCTTCACCAAGAGGATATCGCCCACCTCTACATCTTCCACGTCCACTTCCGCGAACTGCCCGTCTTCCATCAGTTTCAAGGCCGTTTCCGGCGCCATTTCCAAAAGCTCCTTAATCGCGGAACGGGTCTTGTGCAGGGTGCGCTGCTCCAGGTAGGCACCGAACAAGAACAGGAAAGTGACAATGGCCGCCTCTTCGAAGTTCCTGATGGCAAAAGCGCCCAACACGGCGATGGTTACCAGTGCATCGATGGTCACCAGCCTCAGCCTGGCGGCCTGATAGGCCTGGATGGCGATGGGCAGAATACCCATGAGGGCAGCAGCGATCAGCGCCCCTTCAAAGACAAGTGGGCTGCCCACAGTCCACCGGTTGAGGAAGGCGGCGGCGATCAGCAGGCCGCTGGCCAGCGCGATTTGGTTTTTGCTCCTCAAGATCAACCTCTGCACTTAGGCTCACCTCCTCCTTACATCATCTCCATCGGTTCTCTGCCGCCTCAAGCATGGTAGGCCTCGTCCAGCTCGGACAGCATCGCATACACGGCAGCATAGCTTTCGCACACATCACCTGGGACGGTGTAGTTGTCGGTGATCTGGCGGAGCTGGGCAAATTCCCTCGCCAGCTCAGGCCTCTCCTGTCCTGCTGCCTCGGTTTTGGCCTTAATCTCTGCGAACAACCTGCTCACCTCATGGAACTCCGGGTGGTGTGCGCCGTGCACCCGGGCCACCACGGGTACGTAGGTTTCCAAAACTCCAAAGATTCGTTTCTTGACTGCATGGAACCTGGTCATATCCATCTTCCTTTCTGATACGGTTTCCTTCGATGGCTTCAGTTTAGCATGGCACCACGGCGCCAAAAAATGATCTAGATCAAGTGGCTCTCAGTTATCGGCAGTGCGGAGCGCGAAAAAAGTGAGCTGCGGAACGCACAGCTCACTTTTTGCATGGGCAGAGCACTATCTATCCTGCTGGGAACTCACCTTGAACCCGGATCAGCTGACAATCCCGAAAGTCTCGGTCACCGACTGCACGAAGATGATCCCGTTTCCCGGTTCGTCGATCTTCAGCTCGTCCCGCACCGCAGTGACGATGCGGTCTGTGATCTCCACGGGGGTCAGCATGAGCACGATTTCCTTCTCCGGCTCAATCTCCATGTTCAGGAACACTGACGTTTCGTGGATCCCCGAACCGCGGGCATTGACAATGGTTCCACCCCGGGCGCCGGCCTGGCGAGCCACGTCCATCACGGTTTCGCCTTTGCCCTTATCCACGATGACAAACACTGCTCTATACATGCTTTCTTCGCCTCCATTTTCGGCCTTGAACTCATACTCATGGTTGCTCGCCCCGATAAAAGCACCTACAGGCATGGTAAAGGCAACACCGTGTTTGGGGCGGCTGAACTTGACGACACTATCGATCTCGGCCAGGGCTCTGCGTCCAAGGGATTTCTCACAGACCATGAGCACGACTTCTTTGCGAATTTCGGTCAGTTCCAACAGTCTCAGCCAACGGTTGTCGGCCGTACCCCGGCCGAGCATTATCGTGCCACCGGAGACTCCAGCTTTCTTAGCCACCCTCAGGGCCTTGCTGCCCAAGCCGTAGTCCACGATCACACAAATCAGCTCAAATGCTCTCTCTGCCGAGTTAGCCTTGTGCACCAGTATCAACTCCTTGTTTCTTAGACCTGGCCTGGAAAATGAAGCCGAGGATCTGCAATGTGATGATGGGAGCCATGGCCACCAGGGCAATCATCCCAAAACCATCGCGCAGCAAATTGGCTCCCTCGAAGGCACTGGCTGCGCCCTGGACAAAGGCCAGGATAAAGGTGGCAGTCATGGGTCCAGTGGCCACGCCACCGGCATCAAAGGCGATGCCCACGAACAACGTGGGTGCGTAATACATCATACCAATAGCGATGATATAGCCCGGCAGCAGAATGTGCCAGAGCTGGATGGAAGGTATCAAAATCCTGATCATAGCCAAGGCAACGGCCGAACCCACCCCGATGGATAGGGCTGCTCCCACTGCTTTACGCTTAACATACCCACTGGTCACATCTTCAATGGTGTGGGTCAACACAAACACCGCCGGTTCCGCCAGAATCGTAAAGAACCCCAGGGCAAAAGCGGTCACCACCAGCCACACCTTGTTCTCCAACAAGGCCAGCCGCTGCCCGATTTCGCTGGCGATCTCCATAAATCCGCCGTTAACACCGATAAAGAACACAATCATCCCGACGAAGGCGTACAGAAACCCTTTCACCATGCGGGCAAACTGGCGCTTCTCCAGGTGGAAGAGGAGCTTCTGGAGCACAAACAGGGAGACTGTCAGCGGCAGGAGACTGATGAAACTGTCCTGCAGTGCCTCCGGGACGAAATCCAAAAAGGGCCTGAAAATGGAGACGTTGCCCATATCTATAGGTTCCAAACTGGCCACCGCATACTCCTGGGTGCCGATTATGATGTTCAAGATAAGTACGCTCATGATGGCACCGGCAGAGGCTTCTGCTACTAAGCCGAAGCTGTCTTCTTCTGATGCCACACTATCTCGGCGCAGGCGGGATATACCCACAGCTAGAGCCAAGAGGAAGGGCACAGCGAGAATCCCTGTGGTCGCTCCTGAAGCATCGAAGGCGATGGCCAGAAACTCCGGCTGGGTGAAGAAGGCCAAGACAAAAATGAGCAGATAGGAGAGGAGCAGGAACAGCTTCAGGGACATGCGCACCACAACGCGTAAAAAGCCCAGAGAGACCATGATGGCTAGCCCTATGGAGACAACCACAAGCAGCTTCCAGGCGGAGATGGCTGATAGGGTCACAAAGTCCACTTGAAACGCCAGCACCATCAGGCCCGGTTCGGCTATGGAAATGAAAAATCCCAGGATAAGGCCGCCGATCAGGACGATGGGAAGATTGTTGGTTCTAACCAGCGAAGTGCCTGTAAGGCTGCCCATGGGTGTGATGCCGATCTCAACCCCAAAGAGGAACAGGGAAAGACCAATGATAATGAACACTGAGCCCACCAAAAACCGGGCTATGAGTGAAAACCCCAGGGGAACCAATGTGAAATTGAGCACTAAGACTACCGCTGCGATGGGCACCACTGTCTTCACGTTGTCCTTGAAAAGACCTGCCAGTAGATTCAAAGGACCACCCTGCCTTCTGCCTTTGCCGGCCCCACCGGTTCGGGCCGTTCTGATTACGGGATTCTATTCAGCTTGGTGCAGCCTATGCTGTTGAACCAAACACGCCCCAAGCGCATACAGCGCCGGGGCGCTTTGAGCAGCATCTCAACGCCGCATCAGCTAAGGGGATGTTCTCCAACTGCTTTGTTTGTGTGTATTCTTTCTCGCGAAACGGCCCAGTTCCTGCCTTTCAAGGGAAGATTTTCGAGGGATCTCCGTCCAATTCAGGCACGCTCCCTCCGGCACCTCAGCAGAAGCTGAAGCTCTCTAAAGCTTCCACATCCAGCCTCTGCATGGCCCGCTCCACCCTTTCCGGCAGAGCCTCTTCCACCTCGCTGATCTGGCTCATCGTCAGGCCCACCGAGCGCACCAGTTCCACGTCCATCCCGTACTTATGGACTGACTCTAAGAGCGACTCATAGTAGTTAAAGCTGATCACATCGGCGATGTGCATGAGCACAACCTCTTCTCTGCTGCCCTTAGCCTTGCGGGGAGCATGGTGGTACTGCACCACGTTCCTGATATCCGGCGGCAAGTTCCATTTCCCGCATACCCACTCCCCGATCACGGAATGGGTCAGCTTACCCAGAACCTTGACCTCAGCCTCCAGAATGGGCATATGCTCTTCGGCGGCCATTTGGAAGATCCTGTTCAGGGTCACAGGCAGGCAGCGGTCTAGGGCCACAATGCCAATATCGTGGAGCAGGCCATAGGTGATCAGCCGATAGGAATCGTACTGCTCCCCCAGCCCAGCCGCATCCAGAAGCATCTGCGCGGCAATAGCCGTGCCCAAGCAGTGACGCAGGAAGTTCTCCCGGGAAAAGTTTTGGACAAGCTTGCGCTTGGGAAACATGGAATAGAGCAGGACTCCCAAGACAGTGTGGCGCACGGCTTCTACGCCCACCAGTAGAACCGCATCGTCCAGATTGTCCGCGATCCTTCCGTGGCGCAGGTAGCCGGTGTTCACCATGCGCAGCACGATGTCGCTGAGGTTCCCGCAGGCCTTAATCTTGTCGATAAGTGCCTCCAGATCGATCAAGTTCGGATTCCTCAGCTGGGCAACGATGCCCGCCATGGGTGCTGGCAGTTCCGGGAGGTCCCTTGCCAGCACCTGCAAGATAACATTGGACACCACTCGTCCCCCTTTACGCCAGAAACAGAGTTGTCTACTTAGATATTCACCGCGCGGAACCTAGATCCTGTCTGGGGAGGCAAAACTTGGAGGGAAAACCCCATCAGTGCAGAAGAGAAGAGCAGCGTGAGGAGGAAAAAACATGGCCGTTGTGGGAGTTGCTGTCGCATTTGGTTCCGTCATCTACCTCGCCTCCAAAGGGGTGGCCCTCTGGCTTTCTCTGCTCCTTGGAACAGGCATTCTGGGGCTGCTGTCACAGATGGGAGTAGAGGCCTTCGCCGGTGCCGTGGTCAGCGGGCTGTTCGATCCCATGACCGTTCAGCTGGTGGCAGCTGTGGCACTGATCAGCGGGTTAAGCAAAGCGATGAAAGAAAACGGCGATTTGGAACTGATGGTGAGATCCCTCGTATCCCTAGTCCCCAGGCCCAAGGCACTGTCCATGCTGCTGCCTGCCCTGATCGGCATGATCAATGTGCCCGGTGGAGCAGTGATGTCGGCGCCCATGGTAGAAGAAAACGGCCGGACGCTGCATACCGATGCCGCCACCCAAGCCGCCATCAACCTCGTCTTCCGGCATATCGGCTACTTCATCTACCCCCTGCACACCTCCATGATCCTCCTCAGCGAACTGCTGGCCCTACCCAAACTGTCCATTATCAAGTACAACCTCCTGCCCACGCTGTTCGCTGTCCTGGTGGCCTATCTGTTCTTGTTCAGGAGCCCGGCCTCCCCACACGGGCTGCCTCAGCGCCAGCACAGCGTCGGCCGCCACGGGCGAGACTTCGTGCGCGGGTTTTCATCGATCCTGCTCATCCTCGGACTGGTGCTCATCTTCGATCTGCCCTTCTATCTGGCCGCCGCGGCGGGGTTGCTGCTGGCTTTGCTCAGAAACGCGGGAGGCGAACCGAGGGGTGCTGCCCTAGCGGTGCGGCTCAAGCGGCTGGTAACGGTGTGGATCGATTACAGACTAACCCTGGCCATCCTGTTCCTCATGCTCTTTAAGGCGGTGGTGGAAGCATCTGGGGTAACGGGCACCTTGGCCGCCGTCCTTGTCAACTACGATATTCCTCTACCCATCCTGATCATCGTCCTCGGTGCCCTGGCTTCCCACATCTTGGGAGCCCACCTGGCTGCTTCCGGGCTCCTTGCTCCCTTCTTTGCACCGCTCATCCCCCAGGCAGCGCTGGCCCCGTACGCAGCCCTGCTCCTGATCGCCATTATGCTGGGCTATCTGGTTTCCCCCCTTCACCTCTGCCTGGTGTTGACCAACCAGTATTTTGCTGTACCCTACAACCAAGTAGTAAAGAAGATGGCCGTACCCCTTTTGGCTCTGCTAGCCGCATCAACAGTTCAGCTCCTGTTTGTTCTGCTGTGATCTTCTGTCTACCAGCGCTAACCAGCCAAGAGGAAAGAAGAGTTCACTGCAGTGAAGCGGGCGAGAACCCTTGATTGCCTCAGCGGCCGCCGTTGTGTTTCCTGCACTGATGTGGTATTCTGATCTTGTGTGTCAGGAGCGAACATTGATTCGCCGCAGTTTGAGTAGAATCACAGTCCGTCCTTCCACCAGTGCGAGGAAAGGCAGGCAGACCCATGAAGAGCCAGGCATTAGGAATCTGGCCGCGTTTTAAGGCCAAGTTCATCGGAGATCGGGCGTTTTACCAAATGGTTTTAGGCCTGGTTATCCCGGTGATAGTGCAGAACACAGTAACCAACTTCGTAAACCTTTTGGACAATGTTATGGTGGGCAGCCTGGGCACAGCGCACCTGTCAGGTGTGGCCATTGCCAACCATCTGATGTTTGTCTTTAACCTGAGCATCTTCGGCGCCCTTTCTGGAGCGGGCATCTACGGGGCCCAGTTTGCTGGCGCCAAGGACTGGGACAGCTTCCGGGAGACGCTGCGGCTGCGGCTGCTTGTTTCCGCGGGCATCGCGGCCCTGGCTGTGATCATCTTCACCAGGTGGCCTGTGGAACTGCTCTCTTGGTATCTCCAGGGCGAAGGTGACCCCGCTGACAGCGCGGCCATGCTCCAGTGCGGTATGGAGTATCTGCGCATCATGCTGTGGGGCTTGCTGCCTTTCGCCTTAGCCCAAAGCTACAGCAGCGCCCTGCGGGATGCGGGTGAGACCGTTCTGCCCATGCGGGCCACGCTGCTGGCTGTTGGCGTGAACCTGGCGGGCAACTATGTGCTGATCTTTGGGAAACTCGGGTTTCCCGCCATGGGCGTGCAGGGGGCAGCGGTAGCCACAGTGATCAGCCGGGTTGCTGAACTGCTGGTGGTAGCTGCCGTAGCCCACAAAAACCTCGATCGGTTCTTCTTCCTGAAAGGACTGTACCGTTCGCTCCGCATCGGCAAGGAGCTGGCCAAGGAGATCATGTTCAAGGGCATGCCCCTGTTCGTCAACGAGCTGCTTTGGTCAGCCGGCATGATCACGCTGGCCCAAATTCTCTCCACCCGGGGGCTTGTTGTGGTGGGAGCCTCGAACATCGCCAACACCTTCACCAACCTCTTCGGAGTCTTCTTCTTCTCCGTAGGTACGGCCGTGGCCATTGTAACCGGCCAATCCTTGGGCGCGGGCGATGAAGAGCTGGCCAAAGATCAGGTGTGGAAGCTGATGTTCTTTGCCTCGGGACTGGCCGTAGTGCTAGGTGCCCTGCTGGCCGTTTCTGCCGGGTGGGTCACCCAGGTCTACAAAACGGAGATAGAGGTGCGCAGCTTGGCCGCGGCCTTTATGCGGGCAGCAGCATTCTGCTTCCCCTTCCAAGCCATTGCTAACTGCTCGTACTTCGCCATCCGTTCTGGCGGAAGAACGCTGCTCACCATGGCCTTTGACAGCATTTACGTCTGGGTTGTCTGTGTTCCCTATACCTATGCCCTGGTGGCCTGGACCAGCTTGCCCATTGAGACCCTGTATCCCCTCAGCCAACTGATTCATCCCGTCAAAGCCATTCTGGGCCTGGTAGCAGTCCGTTCCGGCATCTGGGCCAGGAACCTGGTAGGGACTAAGGCGGAAGTGAGTGTGCAGTAGTATACTGCCTAGGATAATCACTAAGCCCCGCGGTGCGTGAAGCGCCGCGGGGCTTTTTCTACCACCTGCGTAGGTCTTGGAGCTGCGATCAGCAGATCACCCGATCCTTGCCGCCCGTTTTTGCTCTGCGCAGGAGATCATCCACTTTGCGCAGCAGGGATTTTTTGGTATCGTCTGCTTCGCAGAGGGCCACACCAACACTGCAGGTAATGTTCTCTTGGACTTCAAAGGAATGACTGCTCAGTGCCGTTCGGATCCGGTCAGCTGTTTTCTGTGCCTGTTCCAACGATGTGTGGGGCAGCAGGATCACAAATTCATCCCCTCCCCAGCGGGCAAACACGTCAGTGGCGCGGATGATGCGGCTCACGACAGCGGCGATCTCCTTCAAGACGGTATCGCCCATCAGGTGGCCGTATTGGTCGTTGATGCCCTTAAAGTCATCAACGTCAAAGAGCACGATGGATAGCTCGTGACCGTAGCGCTTGGCAAGATCGATCCAGTATTCGAGGGCATCATCAAACTTCTTCCTGTTGTAGAGCCCGGTGAGCGGATCCTTCTCCGACAGCGCCAAAAGCTCTTTGTTGGCCAAAAACGCTTTGCGTTTGGCCGTCTCCGCCCACCAATAATTGATGTTGCAGTGCACGAGCAGGATGGTTTGGTAAGCGATGATCCTGTAATAATGGGCGGACGTCAGCCCCTCTAGTTTGTTGATGGGGCCAGCGAAGAAGGCGATGCTAAAGGCGATGGTAACAACTTGGGAAAGGGTGATCTTGTTGGGCAGGAGGTACATCGCGAGGGTGATAACCAATAACCCTATAACGCTGAAGTAGTTGAGCGAGTCGTAGTGTTTCAAGGTCAGAAGGTAGGTCACAGCCATCATGGCTTGGTAGAAAGTGATCAGCAGGAAGAGGCGTCTGGGTTGGGCTATCCTCCTTGCCAGGAAGAATACGGCTAGGGAAACCAGGATGAACACCGAGCGAACGGGGGTTATCCTGCGAAACAGGAGCGTATGCCCCTCAGTAAGATAGCTGTGCAGCAGAAAAAGCCCAAGGATCACGCCGAAAACCAAGGCAATAGAAGCGGCCATGGTCCTTGAGCTGCTTAAGCCGTCCGTCAAGAATTCGTCTTCTATGGACTTGTCCGCAAATTCTCCATACCAAGTTATTCTATGGTTCCTCTCCGTATCCATACCTGCGGCCCCCAACCCCTAGAATGGCGAATAGTGGATTTTCTAAGAAGATTGTATCACAATGGCACGCAAAAAAGAAGGAACTATTGGGGTTGGGAGGTGATGCGTGCATTCCTTGACTTCTCTGGTCCGCCCTTGCCCACAAGCCCGCTCTCCACGGGCATCAGTTCCGCAGTTTCAGCCAAGAAGGAAGCGCAAGTTTGAACTTCTCGCTGCCCCGCAGCGCCACAATGGCACTCTGCAGCACGATGAAGACATACAACAGGAGCCCGCTGACGATGGCCTGCAGGTTGGACTGGACGCCCGCGGCCCGGATCAGTTCGTTGATGGTGAGCAGAGTCATGGTGCCGATGGGGGCTCCGAGCAGGTTA
>JAAYMM010000050.1 GCA_012521335.1 Bacillota bacterium
CCGGCGGCCGGCGGTGCAGGCTGTGGGCATCGCTGGCCACAAAGTGCGCCATATCGTGGGTAAGCAGGATGCGGGCCGTCTCGGCCGCACCCGCACCGAAGCGCCCCAGAATGCTGCCTGTGTTCACTTGAATCAGGCAGCCGTGCTCCAGCCAGCTCAAGACTATGTTGGGATCATCCCCGACGGCCCGGTAGCGTTCGGGGTGGGCTACAATGGGGGTAATCCCCATGGTTTGGAGGGCAAAGAAGACTTGATCTGTATACACCGGCACCTGGGACATGGGCAGCTCAATCAGGCAGAACTTACCCTGCCCGCCGTAGGTGGGCACTTCTTCCCGCTGCAGCTGCAGCAGGGAGCTGTCCATGAGCAGTTCAGCCCCGGGCACCAGTTCGACTTTCAGGCCCTCCTGGGCGAAATGCCGGCGCAGATCTTCCACCTTCTGCTTTACGCCGGTCCAGGTGACGCTGCCGTAAAAGTGGGGAGTGGCACAGATAACCTCGATGCCGTGCTCCTCCGCATAACGGCCCATGGCCACGGCAGTCTGCAGATCAGCTGCGCCATCATCCACTGCAGGGAGAATGTGGGTATGCAGATCAATCATGGCTACGATTCCATCTCTTCCCAGTAATAATAGTAATAGTGGTAGTTGGTCTGGTTCTCAAGATTTACCCTGTTGAGCACGACCCCCAACAAGTTGGCATTCGCCTTTATCAACAGATCTTTGGCGTGGAGTGCCACGTCTTTAGGCGTCTCGTTGGCTCTCACCACCAAGATTGTACCGTCGGCCTGGCTCCCCATGATCGCAGCATCGGTCACAGCTACGGCCGGCGGTCCATCGAAGAGGACCACATCGTAGAGGTCCCGCAGTTCTTCCACGCAACTCTCCATCGCTCTAGACTGCAGTAGTTCCGCGGGGTTAGGGGGAATAGGACCACCGGGAATCAGGTCCAGTCCCGGAACCCTGGTAGAGATAATGACCTCTTCTAGAGTTGCTTTGCCACTTAGATAACCAGTCAATCCTGGAGAGTTCCTAACACCGAAAATTCTGTGCGTAACGGGACGCCTAAGGTCACAGGTGACCAAAATGACCCTCACACCAGACTGGGCCCAAGCGGCCGCCAAGTTGGCGGTAACAGTTGATTTCCCCTCGCCCGGCCCAACGCTGGTCACCAGGATGGTCTTGAGTTCTTGATCTGGACTCGTAAACTGCAGGTTTGTCCTCAGAGTCCTAAATGCTTCACTCGCGATGGCCTTGGGATCACCATCTATAATGAGCGGACGTTCGTCCACCTTGGTATTCCGCCGTCTACGCACCGACTCCACGTCCCCTTCTAAACGAAAGTCTCCTATGAGTTACCGCGTCTACCTTACTCATGTCAGGTATCTGCCCTAAGACAGGCAATCCGAGTACGCGTTCCACATCATCCTTGGTGTTCAAAGTGTTGTCCATGAACTCTGCCAAGAAGGCCACACCAACGCCCAGAAACACTCCCAAGACCGCGCCAATGGCGATGTTCAACTTTACCCGGGGTTTGACGGGCTCTTCTGGGAGAACAGCATCGTCTATCACGTGTACATCCGCCGTCTGCATAGCCTCCGAAATACGCGCTTCCTCTCTCCTCGTGCGCAGCAGGATGTACAACTCCTCCAGAACCTTAGCCTCGCGCATCAAACGCGCTAACTCCAACTCTCGTGCCGGTAAGAGGCTTAACTCCTTTTCCCTTTCCGCGATCACTGTTCTTATTGCAGCTTCCCTGGCACTGAGGGCGTTGATCTCTACCTCTAGATTGATCAGCGTACCCAAAAGCTGTTGGTAGATGGCGTTCAGTGTTCTTGTTTCGGTGCCGACAACCCGTTCCACTTCTTCTGCTAGCTTGCTCTTAACGTCCTCGATTTCCGCCTGCAGGGCCAAAACCTCGGGATGCCGTTCGGTGTACTTCTCGCGAGCGCTGGATAGCTTGATCTCAAGGTCCGCCAAGCGGCTTCGATACTGGGTAACAAAAACGTTGTCGGCTATGGTCGTGGAGGAAATCAGAGTCTCGTCCTGCTCGGCCAAACTGGCCCTAACGTTCCTGATGCGTTCTTCCGTTTCCTGCTTGGCAATGGTTACTTCGGTTAAGCTGGACTGCAGAGTAACCAAAAGGTCGACCATGGCCAGTGTTTCCTGCGAGGGAGCCAGAACCCCTTGGTCTTCATTGAACGCTCTCAGCTTCTCTTCCGCAGCCTTCAGCTCCTCTTCCACCGTACCGAGCTGTTCCTCAATAAACAAGCGCGCCGTTCTACGGTCGTTCTGCTGGTAATCCAAGTTCCAAGCGATAAACGTATCTGCAAGGGTGTTCACAACTATCTGAGCGAGTTCCGGCTCTGGGGACTGCATCGAGATTTTCAGAACATCGCTTCCCTGGACAGGCTGGATACTAACAGCTTTTTCTAGGATTTCCGGGGTGATGTCTTCCCGTCCCACTGTTCTAGTGACCTTCTCCAAAACGGTTCTGCTTTTCATGATCTGAATGTAGTTCTGCGCTGTATTGCGGCCACTGCCCATCATTCCATCAAAGAGCAGAGACTGCATGTCGGAACTTCCTTCCCGTACAATCACCGTAGTGAAGGCTTCATAGATGGGGGTGGCCAGCAGACTGTAGAGGGTAACCGCTAAAACGGTTGCTGCAAACACAGCTAAGATCAGTTTCCTCTTCTTGACGATTATCTCCCAGTATTCTCGCAGATCCATTTCTTCCATTTCCATTGCTCCCACCACCTATCGGTCAAAGATGTCGAACAGCGAGTTGGTGAACGAAGTGATGGTACCGAGGAATCCGAAGATCTTGGTCCAATCAGGCTTCTTCGTCTCTGGCACGTAGATAATATCACCCGGGCGGAGCAGGGGATTCTCCTGCGCATCTCCGGTAAACAGCACCTTATCCTGCCCCATGGGTACCTGCTCTGATGCATCCAGCAGCCCACCGCGGTAAATGCCCACATTCTCCAGGGCGGCCCGTTCTAAAGGCCCGCCGGCTAAAGCGATGGCGTCCATGAGCCTGGCTCCCGCGGGGAGGTTGTACGCCCCGGGGTTCTTCACCATGCCGAGCACTATGATCTGACGCTGCACCGCAGGAACATAGATCACATCGCCGCCCGTCAAGGGCAGGTTGTAGGTGCTCTGGGCGTTCATGAGCTCGCCGTAGGTCATCTGCCAGACCTGTTCCCCGTCCAGGGCCTGCCTGGTGATGACCACCTGTTCGGTGCCCAGATTAGTCTGGAGCCCGCCAGCCTCAGCCAGAATGTCCAGGACCCGTCCTTGAGGAGGCAGGGTGTATACTCCCGCTCTGACCACATCGCCAAACACGAGCACCCTGTTGTTGGCTTTGGGAACGGACAGTACCTCGCCTCCCCGCAGCTGGCGCTTGTAATCTGCACCTGTGAGCACATCCAAGTTGACGGTCTCGGAGACCACTCCATCGGGCCCCTCTAGGGTCACAACTACCTGGGCGGGATCTGCATCCTCAGTGAATCCTCCGGCCCTTCCGATCAGGTCCAGGTAGGTTTCGCCCGCCCTAAAGGCGTAATAACCGGGGCTGCGCACTTCACCCAGCACCAGGGCGGTGCGATCGGTACGCGGCACAATAATCACATCTCCGTCCTGCAGAGGACGGTCTGCTGCTAAGAAGCGGTCCTCGTGCAGCTGGCCGAAGTCGATAATCTCCACCTGCGCCCCTTCCTCAGTCTGCCTGGTCAGGGAAACATTCTGCTCATCGGCCGTCTCCAGCAGCCCCCCGGCAAGCATAATGGCTTCCAGAAGGCCGTCGCCGGGCTGGAACTTGTAGTAGCCAGGGCGCTGCACTTCGCCCAGAACTATCACACTGCGCTCAGCGCGGGGAACAACAATCACATCTCCGCTCTGCAGCGGCAGATTGTCTGCAATAAAGCGGTTTTCCATGAGCTCTCGGAAGTTGAAAGTGATCACCTGGGCGCCATCAGCAGTCTGCCTGCTTAAGGATACCTGTTCTTCCCAGGCGTCCTGGGTAAGGCCACCCGCCAAGGCTATAGCATCCAGAAGCCTGTCGCCCCGCCGGAACTGGTAAGATCCGGGCCGGGCCACTTCGCCCAAGACCAGAACCTGGCGGCTGCCGTCGGGCACGTAGAACACGTCTCCCGGAAGCACCTTTTCGTTTCCGAGTCCCAAGCGCTCCAGCGCGCCCAGATCGATGGTTCTGGTCACGCCATCACGGAGCAGGGTGAGCTCTTCGCCGGCCCGCTCTGTGGTGCCTCCCGCTTCTGCCAGGAGATCCAAGATTCTGGTCTGCTCCCGCACAGTAAATGAACCGGGGCTGCGCACTTCACCCAGAACCAGAGCGTTCTGATACCCTTCCGGTACAAAGATCAGATCATCAGGCTGCACAAGGGGGTTGTCCCCGCCTGCGCTGCCGCTCAGCGCAGGCTGAATGTTGGCCAAGATGATCTCCTGGTCCGCCCCCCGGCGCGTAATGGACACAGCGGAAGGATCGCCTGTGGGCAGCAGCCCACCTGCCCGCGCGATGATCTCCATGAGGTACGTCTCGCTATGTAAGGGATAGACGCCCGGGCTTCTCACCGCGCCGAGGACCATCACCTGTTGCTTCTTCGGCACAAAGACAACGTCGTTGGGCTGCAGCTCCAGCGGCTTGCCGCGGCCAGCCAGCAGCTCCTGCACGTTGATGATCTGCTCCCAGGTTCCGCCTTCAACCTGGCTGGTGACCACAACCCTCTCCAGGTCAGCAGTATCCAGGGCTCCGCCGGCCTCCGCCAGGAGTTCCAGGATATCTAATCCTTTGCTTAAGGAGTAGCTCGCCGGCTGGCGCACTTCTCCGAAAATGGCTACGGTGCCCGCAGGCGGCACGAAGATGGTGTCGCCGCTTTCGATCAAGGGGTTGGCCGCCAGATCACCAGCTGTCAGAAACTGGTTCACGTCCACCTGCATTACCTCGGTGTGTTCCACGCCGCCCTCATCCAGCACGTAGCGGGTAATGGTTACGCTGCTCAAGTCAGCAGCGGTATTGGCCCCACCCGCAAGCGCCAACACGTCAGTGAGACGAGAGCCCGCTTTGAGCTGGTAATACCCGGACTGCCTAACTTCGCCCAGCATCTGTACCTGCAGGGTGCGGAAATGGGTCACAATCACCGTGACCTGCGGTTTGACGATGAATTCGGAGAGCTGAGTCTGCAGTTCTGCACTGATCTGCCGCGGAGTCTTGTCCACTGCCCAGATATCTCCCACCAATGGGAAGGTGAGGTAACCATCGGGCCGGACAGCCACTTCTGTGGTCAGGTCGGCATGACCCCAGACCGTAATGCGCAGTACATCGCCTACGCCCAGGGTGTACTCGCTGGCCGCGGCAGGCAGGATACTGGCCGCCGTCAAAACCATGACTACAGCTACCAGAATTCTCGTCTCCAACTTCTTCATCTTAGCGCCACCTCAGATCCGCACGTGATCAGGATTGTATCATAAAACGAGAACCGAGGAACCTTTCAGACCGCGGTTCTCACGAAGCACGACAATTGCCACAACGTTAGGGAGTAAGGGCAGGTCTGAAATAGAAGCCGAGCACAGGCACAGCCCGCTCAGTCTCCACATAGAACTGGGTGTTGGCCTCGATCTGCACATCTTTGCCTTTGACGAAATATCCACCAACGAGCCCTACAGGTCCGAGGAGGATAATCCCCGCCATGCTGGCTCCGGCGGCGAGCTCCAGGGAGCGGTTCTTCTCCGTTGCCCGCTCATCCACCTTGAGCCGCACCGCAGTACCATCCAAGGCCAGTACCGTCCCGAAATCGATCAAGACCCGACCGTCCTTGCCCAAGCGGCCGGCAGCTGTGACCTCCGTCACCGTAGCTACGCTTGTGGTTCCCGCCGGGATGACCACCCGTCCGTCCACCATCACATCTTCTGTTATGCGGTAAACCACCTTATCGCCCACCTGGGCAGTGGCAGAATCGATGGTTTTGGTGAGGGCAATCTTCACTAGGGTCTGCGCGGGCAGGTTGACCCGCTTCACATCCAGTTTGGTTGTGCCCCACACATCCATCATAAGCTTTTCCGCGCGCTGGGAAATGTTCCCGCTCTGTTCAACACCGTAGAGCACCAGTTCCAAACCGCGCAGCCTTTCCACCATGGGCTTTTCTCCAGATAGCGTAGCGGAAAAACCCCACTCAGCCAGGTTCAGCAGCAGCCACAGGCCGCCGTCACCGTCCTGATCCTGGAGGAAAGTGAGCACCCGATCAATGCGCATAACCACTGCGCCTTCCTGGGGCTCGCCGTAAATGTCTATCTCCACCTTTTCAATGCGCTCAAGGAGCGCTCCTTCTTGGGCCTGTCCATACAGCAGTTCTTCCACCATCTCCAAGTACGCCAGCGGAGTCACATTGGCGGACAGTGTAGAGGGTATCAGTGCTGAGACCAGCAGCAGGCATAACGTAAAAGCGATGCTTTTCCTCAAAATGTACCCCTCCGTAGTCTTTCAAGACTTCCTTTAAAACTTGATGGAAAACGCCGCTTCAGCTTCGGCTCCTAAATCCCGCTCCATAGTGCTGAAATCAATGAGCCGATAGTTGAAGTGCAGAGAACTATCGTTAAACAGCTCATAGCTGAGTCCCAACTCGGCCACATTCCTAGTAGTGATAGATTCACCATTGGCGGGACCAAGTCCTCCCAGCTCGGCAAGATTCCACTCCCGGTTAATGCCCAGCCGCACCTGTCCCCTGTTCACCGGCACGGTAACTCCCAGCGAAGTGACGAGAGGCGCCTCTTGGTCACTCTCATCGGCGGCAGCTCCCTGAAGCCTTTCCCGGAGCTTATACCCCGCGCTCAAGGTGAACATGTTGGCCCAATCCCAGCTCACATCCAGGGAAGTGCTGGCCGTTTTGGGCACCAACTGCGGGTCAACGGCGAGATCCACTGCCGTCTGCAGGGAGACATCGCCCACCTTGACGGAAAGGCCGTAGCCTGCCGCCGCTCCTTCTCCGCCTTCATCCTCAATCGGAGCTGCCCGCAGCGCTCCGCTCAGCTCGAGGTTCCCGATCTGGATCGGCCTCAGCTCTTGGGCGGGAGATTCCTGGGCCACCACACTGAACGCGGGCGGCAGCAGGCTGGAAGAGGAAAACTGCCCCGTCCAGAGGCTGCGGGTCTCCTGGGCAGCGGTCACACTTTCTAGGACCTCTTCAGCTTCTCGAGAAAGGGAAAAACTGGCTGCCTCCGCTTTGCGCGCCGCAGCCAGCGCCTGTTCAGAGTAGAGCAGCGGCCGGCTGGGCAGGGACACTCCCCGCTTCTCCGCCCAATCCTGGGCGTAGAGCAGGTTGAAGTCCTGGACATCAAAGCCCAAGACCTCCAGCTCGTCCTGGAACTCCAAGACCAGCCGGTAGAGGGTCTCTACCTCGCCCACGGTGAACTGCTTTTCCGGCGCTACCCTCTGATTGTAGGTAAAGATCATGTCATCCAAGTACACACTGCGGCTGACGCCGAATCGGCGCGAATCCAACCGGTCCTCACCGCTGATATGCTGCAGCAGCCTGGCTACCAGCAGGGCTTCCTGGCTGCGGTTGGGCTCAGCGGGGACGCTGAAACCAGGGATCTCTCTCCTTTCCCCCAGAGCCCGGATGGCCGCGCTGGTCCAGCTCTCCTCAGAGCTGCCGCTGCCAAAGGGAGAGCCGGCCCAAGCGCCCGCGCTGAAACCAAAGATCAAGATAAGCATAAAACCTACAACTGCCCATCTGCAGCGCACAACTCTCCCCCCTTCTCCCCAAGTATCAAGATCAACTCGTATTTCTCCAAACGCCAATGAAAACCTTCCTGTTGTTAAGACTTTCCAGCAGTTGCCAGTTCATCCCTCCCCGCCGGAGAACCGCTGGGCCAAGATGACCGCGACATAATGATCATAGGGCTCCGGCGGCACCTGCATGCTCACAGGCAAAAGCCTGCGCCAGCCCCGGGGCGGGTGTTCCACCCAGTAGAGCTTCCTGGCCTGCTCGGAGGTAAACCGCTCATCAACAGTGGCCACGGGCACACCGGGAAGAGCCTTTCGCACTTCTGCCACTGTCTGCTTAGAGCCTGTGCCATCACCTATTACTATTTGCTGCACCCCAAATTTGTGCACCCAATCGGCAGCAACCTGCAAATAGTCTGCACGGGGCACTACCCGCTTAATCACGGTTTCCCTGCCCTGCACCACCGCCAGGCCGCATTTGTCTCTGCCCGGATCAATTCCCAATACTGCCACATTTACCACCACCCTGCATGAACAGCCTTCGCCTGCGAGCCTTACCTTATGAGGGTAAAAAAAGGTCCCTCCAGAGGGAGGGACCTTTCAGCAGCTGTGCTACTTGCGATTTGGATTAGAAGCTTACGCTCAGGCCAGCCTTGTAGCCAAACTCGTTGGTAAGGGTACCAGTGTTGGCATCCTTCGGAATGGTCTGCTTTACAGTGCCGCCCAAGGTAAGTTTGACATCCTTGGTGAAGGCATAGGCCAGATCAATGTTGTGGGTCAGAGTGTAATCACGATCAGTCTGGCCATCCTTGATGATCGGCAGTACGAAAGCTGCTTTGTAGTCTACGTCGAACTTGGCGCTGCTCAGATCGATACCGTAGCCAACGTTAGCGGTAAAGGTAGCGTTGTCTTTGTCGCCGTAGTGAGCCGCGTTCTTCCAGTTGGGTTTGCTCTCGGCCCAAGCGTTGTGCTCGTATGCTGCGCTGACGCCATAACGCAGACCCAATTCATTCTCCTGGGCAACGGCCAGCTTAGCCAGGGCACGGAGCTTCGTTTCGGGGTTGACTTTGTTCTCCTGGGCACCCATGACTTCACCGGACAAGGTGACGGGTACGAACAGGTCGAACTTGGCGGATGCATCAGCCTTGAAGGCGAAGAAGCCAGTCGGGCCTTCAGCAACGGCGCTCGGATCATCATCGTTAACAGCATGGGTCAAGCCTTCATAGTAGGCCCGAGCATTCAGGCTGAGAGGACCAAACTTGGTGCCGAGACCGCCCTCGACTCCGAGTCTGTAGTTTCCTTTGTCGAGAAGTTCACTCATCACAGTGTAATTCTTCTCTTGGTATGCAACCTTAGCATCCAGGCTCAGGTCACCGAAAGTGGCCTTCACAGTTCCTACGCCGATGTAGTTCTTATCTTGCTGGCTGAAGTCCATCGCGAAGTCACCAGTGTACTCGATACCAGCCACGGTGCCGAACAGGCCGATGCCGGCAGCATACTTCTCAAACATGCCGCTGTAAGGCTTATGGGCGGCTCCTTTGAGCTTCAGGCCAAGCTCGGGGATGAACTTGTAGGACAGAGCCACAGCACCATCCGCCGCTGTCTTGTCGTCAGCACCGGCAAAGAGTTCTAGTGTGAGGTCGTCAATGATTTCAACTTTGGCCACGCCGCCAAATTTGTAGTGGTTGGAAGCGAGTACATAGCCGAAAGGCGACAGATTGCCTTTGTCTACATAACCAACCAGCAGGCGCTTGAGCGGAGTGGTGGAGGTTACTTCCACACCATACTTGTTCAGCTCTGCAAAAGCGTCCTCGGTCTGAGGAGCCAGCTTCCAATCTACGAACGCCTTGACATTGGTGGCTTCGGAGGCCTTGACGTTCAGGTTCAACTTTCCAGTCTGGGTAAACACAAACTCAGGTTTGTCGATTTCCTTCTCACCCGTCAAGCTCAGGCTGCCGGAGAACTGTACCTTCTCCAGTTCAGCAACGGTGGTCTTCAGGCCAGCGACGTCTTCCTTCAGGGTAGCTACATCGCCGTCAATCTCATCTACCCAGTCAGACAGGGCAGCGATCATGGCTCTGTTCTCGTTGATGAGCAGTTCCAGCCTCTGTACTTGAGTCCGGATCAGAGCCTCAGCGATGAACTCTACGTCTTCCTTGGAGAGCTCAGGAGTGGTGGCTACTACGCGCTCGATGATAGTGGTTTCCTTGGCAGCGGCAGCAGCTTCCACGATGGCCTCTTCGATCCTCTTAGCGATGAGCTCTTCGATCTCATCCATGGAAGGTACTTCTACCTCAGGCTGATTCTTGAGCTGCTCGAGGTCGTAGCGGATGCCATCGATCAGGCCGAGCATCCTGGCTTCGAGATAAGCCATGTCGCCTTCAAGAGCTTCAACAGCAACTTGGTTGGCGCGTACGAGAGCGGCCGCCTCCTCATCCAGCTCTTCCTGAACAATTACTCTCTCCACAATGGTAGTCTCCACAGGCTGCTTCTCGGCAGCAGCTGCAGCGGCGGCCTTAGCGGCTTCGATCTCAGCCATCAGCTCAGCTTTGACTTTGTCAAGCTCGGGCAGGAGATCCATAGCAGCGATTTGGCCTTCCAGGCGCTGCAGAGCACGGGCGAACACCATAGCGGCCTCATAACGGGTCATCATCCTGGAGCCGCCATAGGTGCCATCCGGATAGCCTTCGATCAAGCCGGCAGCGGCCAATTGCACGATTGCATCGTATGCCCAGTGATCAGCGGGAACATCCGCGAACGGGCTGGCAAATGCCGGTGTAAATGTACTAGCCATAAGCACGATGGCTAATACCAGGGCAAACTTCTTAAACTTCATGTTCATGTTAACCCCCTTGGTTAATTGAGATTTGTCTGGTTTGCATATGTCACTCGATGAAAACCCTCTCGTCTGTTTGCCCTGAGTTTCCTTGTTCCCTCAGGTTTACTCCAAGACAAGAGTGTATTCACCCTTCAGTACCCCCAGCTGGCGGTAACCGCGGGCACCTCCTTTCTAACCGGCCGAGCTTGTAAGATACTGAAAATTAGGTACTAGTGATAGTGGTTATTTCTCCACCTTTTTCCCAATTCCTCCTGGGCTTGCAATCTTTTTAACCCGTGGAAGGATTTGACTTCACCCTGCATTATAGCACAGAAAAAGCGGGAATACGAGAGGAAGTTTTCCACCTGGGGAGAGAAATTCCTGCTCAGCCAAGACTGGCATTTGCTGGATTTCAGAGGACGATCTCCAGCGTGAGCAGGATGGGGCTGGTGGAGCGCCAGGCGTCTTCAGCAACAACCAGGCGGATTTCCACCGGACGGTCTATATTTCGGGAAGCTTCGATGGCATCAAAGAAAGCATTGCCGGGCAGAAGCACTGCTCCCCTGCGCTCAGGATTCAGGGCTACACCCGCATTGAGGGCCTCATTATTGGCCTGGTTGAGAATCTGCAGGATGACCAGGTCAATCTCCACTCCGCTCTGGGGATCCCAGGTGCTGGAGGCCAGCACGGTGCCTTTGGAGAAGACCATCTGATCTAGGAAGTTCTCGAGGTAAACGCGCACAGGCACGCCGGGGATGCTGTTGGCCTCGCTCACGGCCCGCACCACCACATCACCCGGGGCTAAGAGCACATCTTCCACCACCAGATCGAGCACGCCTGCGGGCAGGAAAATCGCTCTGTACGGCTCGCCGTCCCGCGCCCTTGCGCTGCGCCGGTAGGCAACCTCATCCACTTCTTGGAGGAACTCTTCCAGGGCGGTGCGCACCTCTTCCCGGCTCAACCCCTTTTCAATCACGGTAGTCAAGATGACTTCACTGGCGGAAAAGGCGATATCAGCAGAGCGGATCTGGCCAAAGGCCGTTTCCACCAGATCATAGAGCCAGCTCAGCTGCTCGGCGGTGACCGCAAGCTCGGCCACTTCCGCCTCAAGGAATTCCCGCTCGGCCTTAAGGGCCTCAACGGACTCCCGGGCCTGCTCCAGCTCCGCGGTAATCTGCGCGTAGGACTCTTCCACCAGCGCGAGTTTAGACTCAGCTTCCTGCAGCTCCTCATGGGCTGCATCGCGCTGAGCCCTCATTTCCGCATAGTCCAGCTGCAGGCCCCGCAGCTCCTCTTGGATCTCCTTCATGTTGAACAGCGCTGTGCGCACATCTTGGGAAGCGATGCTCAACACAATGATGGACGCGGCGGCGATGAGCACGCCTGTGACAATAGTCACCAAGATGCTGGTATGTTTGGGGCGCAGGCCGAACAGCGTCAGTTTTTTGCGGCCGATGTTCATTCCCAGGCGATCGCCGATATAAGCAATGACGCCGCCCACAACGGCCAAGGTGAGGATGAGGGTAAAGCCATACATGGGCTGCACCTGCCTTCCTTACAGCGTGAAATTCGCCCCCAAATAGTACTTCCTGGCCAGCTCGTTGTCTGCAACCTCCTGGGTCGGGCCTGAAACCAGGACCTTGCCCAGGTGGATGATGTAGGCCCGATCGGTGATGCGCAGCGTCTCCCGCACGTTGTGGTCTGTGATGATGATCCCCAAGTTGCTGGAGCGCAGATGGGCCACAATTTCCTGGATCTCCCCCACAGCAATGGGGTCAACTCCGGCAAAGGGCTCGTCCAGGAAGATAAAGGCCGGATCCAAAGCGAGCGCCCTGGCTATTTCCGTGCGCCGGCGCTCACCGCCTGAGAGCTGGTGTCCCCTTTGGTGGCGCACTGCTTCCAGGTTAAACTCCTGGAGCAGATGGCCCAGGACTTCTTCCTGCTGCGCCTTAGACAGATCTTTGCGCACCTGGAGCACGGCCCGCAGGTTCTCCTCCACCGTGAGCTTGCGGAAGACCGAAGGCTCCTGGGGCAGGTAACCCAGCCCCAGGCGAGTGCGCTTGTACATGGGGAGCTGAGTGATCTCCTGCCCATCAAGGAAGATCCGCCCGGAGTTGGGCTTGGTCAGCCCGAGGATCATGCTGAAAATGGTGGTCTTTCCCGCACCGTTCGGGCCAAGCAGCCCCACAATCTCGCCGCGGCTGGCCTGGAAATCCACACCCTGCACCACCGTGCGCTTGCCGTATACTTTCACCAGCTCTTCAGCCCTCAAGTGCGCCATTAGGTCCACCACATCCAGCCATTTCTAGCACCAGTCGACCCGCCCGCTCCACCGCACCGGGCCCGCCCAGCTCTTGATCGAGATGAGATAGGGCCGCCAGCATCTCCGCGCGGGCCTGCTCATTGTAGAGCAGTTCTTCGATGGTTTTAGCAATTCTCAGGTGATTGACATAGCCCTGAATAAACTCAGGGATCACATTCTTTCGCAAGACCTTGTTGGTTATGGTCATATACGGTTGGCGATCCAGAACTTTTTCCGCGAAGTAAGTGGTGTGGGGTACGCGGTACACGGCCAAGGAAGGAACGCCCCACAGCGCTGCCTCCAGCGAAGCCGTGCCGATGGAAGTGATGGCCGCATCCGCCGCACCCAGCACACAGCTGGTGTCTTCTTCCAAGCGGACATTCCTGCAGGGGGTGCTCTCTAGAATCTCCTCCACATACCCTCTGCGGATGGTGGGCGCCAGGGAGATGATCACCTGCAGCTCAGGGTGATCGCTCGTAACCTGGCACAGTGCCTTCAAAACTGGAGGAAGGACGTGTTTCACTTCCGCCTCTCTGGCTCCCGGCAGCACCGCGGCCACTTTCCCCTCCCCAACCAAGCCCAGCTGCTCCCGGGCCTGCCCGGGGGTTAGCGAACGGTCAGCGAGGTCTACCAGGGGATGCCCCACAAACTCCACAGCTATCCCGGCCTCCCGGCACAGCTCCTCTTCTGTCCTGCTGATAGCAGCCACCTTGGTCACCACGCTAGAAAACTTGCGAGGGTTGACATGGGTCAGGCCCCGGCTGAAGGGGATGTAGTAATAAAGCACCGGAATGCCCCGGAACTTGGCGATTTCCAGAAGCTTAAACCCAAACACAGGCAGTCCGATCTGCACGATTAGGGAGGGCTCCTCTTCATCCATGGCCTCCACTACCCGGGCAATCAAACGCTTGAGCACAGTGGAGCCCTTCACCGACTGGAATGCTCCCAAACTCACAATCTCGGAGATATCAAAAAGCAGGCGCACCCCAGCGCCGTCCATCAACGGCCCCCCAACCCCATACACAGCTGCCTGCGGGCATAACTCGTAGATCTTGGAAGTGAGTGCGGCTCCAAACCGGTCGCTGGTATTGTCGCCACCAATCAGGAAAACCCTCGGCTTCATAGCAAGTCAGCCTCCTGGGCTGGACCAGCCGCCCCACGGACTGCTCCGAACATTTCAGTGTTGGAAAATTTCTCTCCGGGTACATCCATCACCACTGTTCACTCCTTGACGCTAAGAAATCCGCAACTCACTTAGCTGTTTATACAAGGTTCGGCATTAGTCCAGCTTTTCCTCTTTTTCCAAATTCTACTCCTCAGTTGAGCAGGAGTTTCCGGTACAGCCGGCCGATTTGCGAGCGGGGTTCGCTGAACACCTGCTGGGGAGGCCCCTGCTCCACCACCCGCCCCTGATCCATGAACACAATGCGGTCTGCAGCCCGCAGGGCGAAGGACACTTCGTGGGTAACAATTACCATAGTGGTACCGGTGTTCTGCACCAGTTCCTCCATTACTTCCAAAACCTCCCCGACCAGGATGGGGTCCAGGGAAGCGGTGGGTTCGTCCCAGAGCATGATCTCCGGGTTGGTCACCAGGGCCCTGGCAATGCCCACCCGCTGCTGCTGTCCGCCGCTGAGCTCACTGGGCCGGCGTGCTGCCGCGCCTTTCAGCCCCACTTTGTCCAGGGCATCCAGCGCCTTTTCCCGCGCCTCTTCCCGGTCCATGCCGCCCAAGACCAGGTGGAACATGACGTTATCCAGGGCGGTGAGGCGGGCGATGAGGTTGAAATGCTGGAAGACAAAGCCCACCTGGCGCCGGAACCTCTGGAGTTCCCGGCCGCTCAGGGCCAGCACGTCCTGCCCGGCCAGGACGATGGACCCCCGGTCGGGTTCTGTCAGGCGGTTGACGCAGCGGATCAGAGTGGACTTGCCGCATCCGGACGGGCCCATGATCACCACCGTCTCGCCTTTGGCCACATCCAGGTCCACGCCGTCTAGGGCCACCGTCTTCCCATAAGATTTATAAAGATCCCTAATCTCCAGCACCAGCTGCCACCTCCTATCTCTCGCATCCCTAAAACTGCTGCCTGAAGCGGTTGAGCAGATTGAGCAGCCCAGGCCTGCTGGGAGGAATGACTACTTCCCGCATGATCTGCACATGGGAAAGCCCCAGGGCCTGCGCGGCCATTAGCTCCATGGAATCTACGGGGCTGAACCGCTCGCAGAGCACAGCTACCAAAACCCCTAGGGCAAAGCCGAGCACGGCGATGACTGCAGGGGTGAAAAAGGGAATCTGCCCCCGGGCCAGATGATAAATACTGCTCAGCAGTGCGCTGCCCAAAATCCCCCCCATAAGAAGCAGCGGATCGGCCCAACGCAGCCAGGGCCTGACCGCACCCTTCTTTCCTGCCCGCAGCTGTTTGAGGGTGCTGAAAATGGTGGCGTGGTCCAAAACCAGCACAATCAGAGTAAAGATGATCGCCAGAAGCCCCGCCACGATGGAGCGCACCTCTTTTAAGATCCGGAAGATCTCGCCACGGGCATCAGGTGAAACCATACCTGCCGAGGTGGAGTACGTGTGCAGGTAAGGGTGATCAAGTTCCTTCTGGAAGAGCTTCTCCAGTTCTTTCTCGTTCAGTTTCTGCCCCTGGATCAGCAGCTGCACCCGCTCGCCGGGGATCACCTGGCCGCCCAGGTAGGTGTTGATCAGGCGGATGGACTGGCCGATCTCCGCATCGCTGAGATCAGGCAGGGTGTCCCGGACAAAGCCGATCTGCTCCATGATGGCCGCCACATTGATCTCCTGAACGTTGGCGATCTGGGTGCTGATCCCGTCCAGGCTGCGCCGCATCTCTTCGATATCCAGGTTTTCCAGGGAATCCAAAGACTCTTCTCCGCTGCTCAGCACGCTCTGGGCCAGGGTCTGGAACAACCCGTTGAGCAGCAGCGTGAGCAGAAACTGCTCCCCAGAAGGCTTGCCCTCGCTCTGGGCAATCCCTTCGTTGAGCTGGCGCATCTGCACCTGCAGCACCTCCAGCTGCATGAGGGCCTCCTGAAAGGTGGTCAACACAGCTTCAGCGTTGTCCACGGCAGCGCTGGCCTGCACGGCCAACTCTTCCAGCTCCGCGAGGAGCCGGAGGCTTTCCTCCACAGCATAGGCCAGGCGGTAGCGCTCGTTTTCGATTTCCACCTCGCCCACATACTCGCCCCGCTCGCCATCTGCGCTGAGGCGGTAACCCGTGTGCACCACTTTGTCCGTAGACTGCACCGGCGAGCCCTGGATGATCATGCCCTCGGCCAGGTCCCCAAAAACACCGGTAACTTCCACAATCAGCTCCTGCCCTGCCTGCACAGCTCCGTCCAGCACGAGGCGCTCACCCACGGCCAGCGCGGTACCGGCGGCAGGGGCAATGCGCACTTTCGAAGCATAGCTGCCTAAAAAGTCCCGCATCTCCACTAGCGTCTTCAAAAAAGCGTCCAGATCTTCTCCGTACTGGGCGGAGGTCACGTTGAGATAGCGATTGCCCGTGAGCTTCTCCTGGGCGCGCAAAACCTCCAGAGCTCGGTCCCCCACCTCTTGGGTATCAACAGCGAAACCCATGGGAAAACGCAGCTCCAGAATCTGATACTGATCCAGGATCCCCTCGATGGCCTCCTGCACCTGGGGCAGCTGATCTTCGCCCTGGGCCAGCACCACCAGGTTGTTGCCGTCCTTCACCGCAAAGCGCACTCCCGGCAGGGCTTCGATCTGCTCCCGCAGCTCCTCCCGCACCCCGGGGTGCACCCCGCGAATGAGCACGCTGGGCTGCACCATGAGCGTATAGCCGTTCAGCCCGGGCACCGCGCCAAAATAGGAGGTGATGCTCTCCAACACCTCCTTAGTGCGGTATTCCGGCGGCAGCCCGAAGAACACATTGGCCTGCCCGGCAATGGTGAGTGTCTCGTTGAGTTTGTAACCGGGGAAGGACTGCTCGCCGATGCGCTGCAGCTCGCGCCAGGCCGCTTCTTTGGCCTCGGCGCGGATGTGCAGGATCAGGTCATATTCTCCATACCCGCCGATCATCTGGTCCAGGGTGTCGCCAAAATAGGCGTCGATGGCCCAGGCAATGCCCTGGGAAAATACGGCGCCAAACAGGACCGTGATCGCGAGCAAAAGAGCTAGATCTTTGTAGAATCCATCGCGAAAAAAATCGAGCATTACCCTTCCTCCTCACCCAGTGCATTCATTATAACACGCCTCTAGCTGGGTCTTAAGTGGTAATGCCCGTCATTACTGTCAGTTATTACTTCATTCCCGCTCGGTGTTGAACAGCCCCTGGAAGGCGCCGAAGAACTGCAGTTCGCTCTTTTCCAGCAGCATGACGAACTTGGTGCCCTCCAGCACTCCGTCCTCAAACTCCACCTTTACCTTCCCCGTGAACACCGCCTCGTCCGTCTCTTCATTGTAATCCAGTTCGTCTGCGTAGACGGTGGCATCTTTCGTGATCACCACTACGTTCCCCGCGGCGCGCAGCTTCTTCTCCTCGCCGAAGTACTCCACCGCGTCCGCGGTGAGGGTGAAATCCTCTTTAGTCAGGGCGGCGCCTTGGGTAAACACCAGATAATCATCGTCGGTGCGCCATTCCAGCTTCTGGCCGGTGATCTGCACTTCCTCAAAGGTCACGTGGATCAAGGCACCCTCAATCCCGCTCACATCCGCAGCAAACACACCGGCTTGGCGATCATAGCGCCCGGTGCTCACCTCCGGGGGGACCCCGGTGATCTCCAGTCTTCCGGTCTGCCCCTGGGCCAGCCCCATCCCGCACGCACAGGCCCAGAGCACTACGAGCCACATCAGTCCAACCAGCTTCTTAGTCACTGCCTGCCTCCCCCTCCAAAACCACGTTTCCGTAGAAATCCATGCTCTCCGCATCAAGGTTGTACGCCGCTTCTTCCAGCTTCCAAGTGAATGCTCCGTCGCGGATCTCCACACCGCGCCGCAGATACATCAGGCCTTCCTCCATGTCCAGGCTCATCTCCTGGGCCCGGATCTCCATCCCCCGCCAGAGAATCTGCACCGGGCCTGGGGAGAGGAGCCTGCCCGTCTGGCCCTGCCACTCCAGATAGCCGCTTTCCAGGCGCAAGCCTTCCTCGCCCTCCACCACCACCGGGCCGTAAAGCTGCAGAACCTCTGTTTTGCGCAGCCACTGCGCCCGGGGAGTCTGGATGTGCAGATAGGGCTCCTCGTCCTGGAACACCACCATGCGCTCTAAATCGCTGAGGGTGACCACATCGCCTTCCTGCAGCACGCTTCGGCTGATAATCTCCCACTGCCGCTGCCCTTCCCTGCGCCCCACCAGCCGCGACTGCACGAGCTGCACACTGGGGGGCACACTCACCGCGGGCGGCGGAGGTTGAAGCAGGTAGCGATAGGCAACAAAGAGGATGACCGCAACCAGGGCCGCGCTGAACAGGATGATTCGTTTCGCCTTGGCTGACAGGCTCATCACTCCTTCACATCGATGATCTCGGCCACATCTTCCAGGTCAAACAGGCTCAAACCGCCCTCGCTGTCCCAGCCCAAGGGCAGGTTGGGAAAAGCGTTGATGGTGAACTGCACCGCAAAGCGCCCGGCCACATGGTCATAGGAAAACACGAGCTGGCGGCAGTGCAGGTCCTTGCTGAGGGTGATGGCCCCTTTGGTGAAGGCCTCTTTGGACGGTTCGTAGATGCTGTCGTAACCCACTTTCCAGGTTGAACCCACGGGCAGCGTAAACCGCAGGTCCACCCGCTCCAGCTCCTGGACGCTGGGCCGGTAGCGCAGGCCCAGCTGCAGGCTGAGCTCTTCGTGCTTGTACTCTGCCATGGGCACCAGGCGCGTCCAGCTCCTGTTGTTCAGGTCATATGTGGCGTAAAGCTGGAAAGCCCAGCGCTCATTGGGGCGCAGATGGGCATCCATGGTCAGGCTGTTGAAGCTCTTGGAGCGGGAGTCATAGGTCGTATAGGCACCGGCCCGCAGGCTGCCCCGGTTGTAGTTGAGCCGCACGTAGAGATCTTCTAAGGGCTTTTGGGCATCAAAGCCGAAGGGGGTGCTCCCCCACACATCGCGGCGCCGGTAAGTGCTGTTTAAGGACAGGTGTTCACCGAGGCTTTGGGTCAAAGCCATCCGCCCGTACAGCCAAGCCTGAGACTCCTGGCCAGAGTAGAGGGCTCCGTTCAGATCACCCTGGTAGCTGATGGTGGTGCCGGTTCTAGGACGCCACGATTTGGGCCTTAAGGTGAGCTGGCCGTACACTCTGTCCCGCCTCACCATAGACGGCGTCTCTTCGTAGTGCCCCACAACCAGCTGGCTTTGGAGGGGCAGGCTCTTGAGGCCAAGGTCGCTCACTTCCCACTTCAGCTCGGGCAGGCGCTGCACACTGCGCCAGTCCTTGACCTCGGTTTCCAAAAGATCTGGGTTGAACTTCTGCTCCACGGTGAGGGTCAGCCGGTGCTTGCCCTCGGTATAAACCGCTGAGGCCAGGTAATCCACCAGGCGCACTTCGGTGCCGGCCCGCTTTTGGGTGTAGGTGCCGTCCAAGTTCAAGGTCAAGCGGTCCGAAAGGGCTTTGGACCACTCCATGCCGGCACTGGTCTGCTCCTTGGTTGAGGAAGCGGGAGTGTTTTTGTAGGTGAACCAAAGCCTACCCTTCAGGCCATTGGAGGTGCTTATATTCAGGCGCGTGTCGGTGCTCGTTTCCTCGCGCAGCCAGGTCTTTTCCACGCTGTTCTTGGTGGTCAGCTCCCAGCTTTCCTTGGCAAGGGAATGCTCCCAGGCTGCCTTGTAGTGCTTTTCCTCTGCGGTGGGCACTCCCCAGAGGTAAAGATGCCCCTGGCCCAGCTCTTTGAGTTTGTAGTGGTGCTTCACGCCAGCCCCCAGACCTAAGCGGCTGTACAAATCCACATAGATGTTGCCGTAGGCCCGTTCGTTGAAATAGTAGTTGAAGGTGCTTTTGATGAAATACCCTTCATATTCCCCGTAGCCCACCACAGGCAGGCTGACCAGGAGATCCTCCAGGTCTCTGCCCAGGGGAACTACAAGATACGGCCAGTAAAAGAGGGGTATGCTGCCCTCATAGTAGACCACATGGCGGACAATGGCCTTATCTCCCGGGAACAGCTCCATTTCCTTCGTCACCAGCCGGTAGTGGCTGTCCTCCAGGTCGCAGGTAGTAAAGGCGGCATCAGACAGCTCATACTTCGCCTCATCAAAGAGCACTATGCGGCCTGAGGCGAAGACTGTCCCGTCGGGCACAGCCACTTCTGCCCGCACATCCTCAAAGGTGCCTCGGCCCGTCTCCAGGTTGTACACCAGGCGCCCCCCGCGCACCTCTTGATCGTCCTGGATCAGGCGCACTGATCCTTCCACGGCCACCACGCCTTCCTGCAGATCGGCGCGCAGCACATCGCCGTAGATCACCAGCCCCTCTACGTGCACCTCCACATCGCCCTCAGCGGCAAACACCTGGTTTTCCAGATCATAGGTGCCCATTTTGCCCGCGACAATGCGCACCGCCTGCTGGGCGGCGTGCCCGGGCGGTGCCGGAAAGATCAGCACCATGATCAGAGCCGCTGCCAACAGCGGTGTGCCCTTCCCCAGCTGCATAGCTATCTCCCCACTTTTAGTACCAGCGATCCGCAAGGACCAGAAAGACAAAGCCGCTCACCGCAAACAGGGTGTTCACCAGCCAGGCGGCCACAAAGGGCGGCAGCACCTCGTTGATGCCCAGCGAGCGGGCCACGGAAACGGCAACGTAATACACGAGCAGGATGGCCAGGCTCACAATAATCCCGTACGCCCGACCGCCCCGGCCCACAAGGGCCAGCGGCGCGGCGAAGAGGGCAAAGACAAAAGACGACATGGGCAGTGAAAGGCGCATATGATGCTCCACCACCCAGGAACGCACCTTCAGGCCCCCCCGTTGAAAGCGTTCGATGTACTCGCCCAATTCCCGGCGGCTCATCTCTTCCACAGAACGCTGGTTGCCGAGGTAGATCTCGCCTTCCTGCTCTGTGACAATTTCCATGCTCTCAAAGCGGCTTTCAAACTGCACAAAGCCTTCGTCATCCAGCTCCTGGTAGACACCGTCGTAAAGCACCCACACCCGATCGTGGAAGAGACCCGTTTGGGCGCTGATAATGCTGGGAAAGCCGCTTGTGCCCAGCTCATAGACGAGGATCTTCTTCAGCTCGTGGGTCTTGGTATCCACTTCGCCGATGTAGAAATAGCGGTCATCACCGCCGTGGAAAAACACGTTTTCCTCCACCAGGGGCACGCCCTCGGAGAAGATGATCCGCCTGAGGCTGTTCTCAAACTTGGTGTTCGCCGCGGGTACGATATACTCCGAGGCCAAGTAGGTGCAGATGCTGATCAACAGGCCCAGGACCAAAATGGGTACGATTAAGCGGGGATAGGCGATGCCGCTGCCCCGCATAACCGTCATCTCATTGTCCTGCACCAAGCGCCCCACCGCGAGCAGGGTGGAAAATAACGTGGCAATGGGCAGGGTCATCACCACCGTAGCGGGTATGCGGTACAGCAGCATCCTGGCCACGGTGCCCACATCCACATCGTGCACAAAGATCAGATCAGTGAGCTGAAACAGAAGCCCGCTCAGCAGCACTACCGTGAACCCAAAGACGCAGAAGAAAAACGGCCCCAGGAGCTCACGGGTCAAGTAGCGATCGATAATCCTCATTCCACCAGCACCTCACGGTGAGTGTGAACTAAAAGGCCAGTTTGTAGCGCATCCCGGCACTAAGGCCCCCGCTCAGGTCCAAGCCCACAGTGGCCTGCAGCTCCGGGCTGAACTGAGCCTGCAGCCCGCCGGCCAAACCTTGCCCGTCGTATGCCACAAAGAGCGATGTTGTTGGCACGTTGGCGTTCACCTTCACGGGATTGAGCATAACTGTTACGCCAGCCATCCCCCGGGCATAGCGGCCCAATCCCCAGGTCAGATGCCCCCGCACGTGGGGCGCGCCCAGCTGCTTGGAAAGGACAGCGTAGAGGTCCTGCCGGCCGGACGAAAACTCTCCGCCCAGGGCTAGGCCCGGCCATTCCGCCGTCTCCTCAGCCAAAAGCGCCTTCACGGTGGCGTACAGCCGGCCGCCCACTTCCTGCTTCACACCGGCACTGAAGTTGGGATGCAGCCCCAGCTCCAAGCGGACGGTGTGCAGGCCACGGTGATAGAGGTAATCCAGCTCCAGGGTGCCTGGCCCAGCCAGATCAGCCGTGGGCACTGTCAGCACCTGGGCAGATTGGACGCTTCCCGTCCAAATCAGCAAAACTGCAACCATGCTCCATATGATGCTGCGGATGTTCTTCATAACGGCAACCTCATCTCCTTTACTTGCCCTAGTTATTCTCCCTGCGCAAAAAGATTACCTGCCTGGGAGCCCTGGCAGTTGGTGGATTTTAAAAACCGCCTGGCGGCGGTTACTTGAGCTTGCTGATCACATCATCGGTTATGTCCGTTCCTCCGTAGCGGATTACATCGCTGTCCAACACTACGGAAATGCCGCGCCCCTCCGCGACTTCCTTCACTGCAGCATTGACTTCCTGCTCCAACTGGAGCTCCAGCTCCTGGCGGTAAGCCAGGTACTCGGCATAGGCCTGCCGCTCCCGGGAGGCCCGGTCCACATCCTCTTCCGTCGGTTCTTCCTCCAGGTCAAAACGGGTCAAAAGCTCCTGGTAGCGCTGGGCCAGCTGCTGGTTCAGCTCCTGGGCCCGGGGGCTTTCATCCACGACCCTCATCAGATTCACCACACCCACCGATGCGCCTCCCGGCCCGGCGAACAAGGCCCAGATCAGGGCCACGGCCAGAATTCCGGCCAGCGCCCAAGGTAGATACTTCACTCTGCCTTCACCACCTTACTTCGGGCTGCGAGCGTTTGTCTACCTTAGTATGACCCATTTGCCAAGGCCCTAGACAGCCGGCGCGTGTAGCTTTCCAGTTCCTCCTGCACCGATCCGGCGAGCTGCGCTTCTAGGGCGGCGATGCGCCGCCGGGCCAGTTCTTCATGCTCGGCCTGGAGCTCCGCTGCTCGGGCTTGATACTCCCCTTCCAGCTCCTCCTGCACGGCTTGGAGCTCTTCCTGGAGAGCGGCCAGCTGGGCGAGCTTGCTCTCCTCCTCTTCCGGGCTGAGGGAAACGAAAAAGAGCTCCAGCTGCACACCGAGCACCTCACCAGCCAGCTCCCTCTGCCGCTGCTCTGCCTTGGTTTGAAACTCCTTCTGCAGCGCGGCGAGATCGTTATGCAGTTTCTGCGCCTCTTCCCGGCGGATCTGGCCGGCCTGCTCCGCCAGCAGCTCGTCAGCGGCCTGCCAGAGCTCGGCCGCATAGGCGGCGAGATCGGCCTCCTGGCCTGCTTCCCGTTCCCCTGGTCTTTTCGGCAGCGAAACAGGTTCCGCTGCCCGGCCGCCGGGAGCGGGAGTTAAGCTTGAGCTAGTGCACAGGCTCAAGGCCAGGGTAAAGCAGATGATCAGAGTTAAGCGCCTCATTGGTGCATCCCTTCTTCCTGCCGCCCATTATACAAGCAGCTGGAAGGGGGGACAAATGCAAAAAAAGCCAGTGGGCTGACTCAACGTCAGCTCACTGGCTGAGCAGGCTTTTCTAGAACGCCTGGCCGATTCCGAAGTAGAACTGGCCTTTGCGGGTATCGTCCGCTGCCTTGCCTAAGCCGTAGTCCAGGCGCAGCAGGCCAAGAGGTGTATCCAGGCGGACGCCCACGCCGAAGGAGTTCTTCAGGTTCTGCAGGGACAGCGATTCCCCCTGATCCCAAGCGGTGCCCCAGTCGGTGAACACTACGCCCTGGATCTTCTCCACAATGGGGAAGCGGAACTCGGCGTTGAACACCAGCATGTTGTCGCCCACCATGTCCATGTTCGGATCGCCGTAGCTGTAGCCCCTGACGGTGTCGGTACCGCCGATGCGGAACTTGTCGCTGTCAGGCAGATCACCGCCCAGGAGCCTGCCGCCCAACCCCCGCACAGCCAGGACATAGCCGCCATCCTTTACTTCAAAGAAGCGGCTGTGCTCCAAGCGCAGCTTGGCATAGGCGCTGGTGCCGCCGAACAAGGTGGTGCCCAGCTCCAGGTAGGCGTCGTTCTTGTAGCCTTCCGTGGGGAAGAAAGGATGGTCCACCGTGGTGGTGTTCACACCCACACCGATGTTCCTGGTCTTGGAATCCTCGGGCACTCCATCCTTATAGCCGGACACATACTCGTAAGTGTTGTTCTCCAGCTTGAAGGTGAGGCGCCCCCGGGTAAAGTCGGTGAAGGGCTTGCCCAAAGTCAAGTTGCCGCCGATGGAGGTGCGCTTGCTTTCAGTTTCCTGCTGCGTATCTTTATCTATGGTCTTGATTGTGTTCAGCTGCCGGTAGAGCCCTGTACCCAAGGAAATGCCGGATTTGGTGATATAGGGTTCATAGAACTCGAACTCGTAAGAGGTGACCTTCTTGCCCAAGCTGGCGCTGGCCTGGACCTTCTGCCCCCGACCGAAGAGGTTGTCGTCGGAGATCTGGACGAAGCCCACCAAGCCATCTGTGGTGCTGTAACCCACACCGAAGGTGGCTGCACCGGTCTTGCGCTCTTTCAGGTTGATGGTGAGCACGGTCTGGTCTGGATCATCTTCCTGGGAGAATTCCCGGCTGATCTCTTCGAAGAAGCCCAAAAGGAGCAGCTTGCGCAGGCTCTGATCGATGTCTTTCACATTGACCGGATCGCCCACATCGAAGTTGAGTTCCCGCTCAATTACGAAGTCCTTGGTCTTCTCGTTGCCGGTGATCACAATATCTTTCAGTGTGGTCTGGGCCAGCTCAATGTGGACGCGCCCGTCCGTATCAGCACTGAGGGCAGTTACGCGGATCAGATAGCCGTACTCGTCCAGAACCCATTCCCACAGGCCTTCCAGGTCTTCCCAAATGTCGTGGGCGTTGAGAATATACCCCGGCTGGGTTTTCATCTGCTTGGCATAGTCGCCAAAGGCCACGCCGGGCACGCCCGAGAAGGTGACCTCCCGCACTATGGGGTTTTCCACAACGTGGAAGACTACTTCTACTCCGCCGAGTGCAGGGTCTACAGTGGCCTGCACGTCTTCAAAGTAACCTAGATCGTAGATGGCGCGGATATCGTCGATGATCTTCTGCTCTTCTGCCGGTTCGCCCAGCTTCGTCTTGAGAATGCTTGCTTTGATGGTCTCGGTATCGATGAAGGTGTTACCCTTGATGGTAATCAGCCTGACAATACCGAGTTCCTGGCCCTGGGCCTGAACTAAGCTGCTCATGGAAACGAACAGGCCCACTAGGACCAGCGCCATAACCACCCTGGCTGAACGTTGCCTCATTGTTCTGCCTCCCACACAGTAGTTTTCGATCCTTTTCCTTTATTCTCCCACCTTGGACAGATTCCTCTTGCCAAGTCCGGGGACGTATGACAGAAATAACCAGTCTAGCGGTAGATATTCAGGTCGAAGGTGGCGATGCCGTCCAGGACGAACTGTGTGGAAAGCCGCACCACAACGGGATCCACAGGCTCCGCCCAGGCATAATAGCCTAAGGCTTCCAGCTCGTCATATTCTTCACCCTCACCTTCCTCGCCTTCGGGCTTGGACTGCTCTAGGAAGGGGTAGAACTCGGCTACTAACTCGTTATTCCTCTCCCCATCCATATATTCTTCAATCAGATCATCTAGAGTGTCCGCATTGGCGATGAAGGCCTTCATGGGCTCCTCGTCTTCCGTCTCTTCGCTGGGCTCGAGAATACTGGTGTGCACGGGCGGCTTGGTATCGTAATAGCTCACCGCGCCGCTGCGCACCGTTACGGTGAGCAGGCCTTCCGCCGTGTCCGGAGGAACCTGCAGGCGCAGAGTCCTGCTTTCCACCTGCCCCCTGTAGGGCCGGATCAACACTTCCACGTCCACGCTGTCGCCCGCCCGCACGTAGGACGTTGCGGGCGTGGCTTTTTCGATGGTGGCCGTCTTCCGCTCCCGGGAAACCTCCACTTCGATTTTGATCTGCTGCAGGTCCACCGCCTGCAGGTTGTTGGTGAGCAGCAGCTCTAACCCGGAAACCAGGTCCACCAGACTCCATACCGCTATGTCCGAGTCGCTGTAGAACAGGTTCTCTCTGATCATGCGCTGCCCGAAATCCTTGGACACAAACTCCAGGCGCACATAGGCGGTTCCGTCGCCGATGCGGTCCAACGCCGCATCAATGCTCTGATAGGCGCTGCTCAGCACCAAAGGCAGGAGCACCTGCTCGTCTTTAACCGCCTCTACATAGTAGTTCTTGCGGATACCCCGTTCCGTGTCCGTCACGGCGATGCTGATGGGCACATAGTCCACCGCAGTGCCCAGAAGCCCCCCCACGCCTGCGGTCCGATCCTGGGACACTTTGCCCACAGTGGCCCCCAAAGAGACCACCTTCACCGGCGCTTCGAGGTTGGGAATGGTCTGGTGCACATAGGCGGCGGAGGCAAAGAACTCCACCGCGCCCCGGTGGAAGACGGGGTGTCCCATGCCGATGAAGCGCCCATCTTCCTTCACATGGGTCACGGTGCCGTAGGTGGCCACCGCAAAGTCGCCCCGCAGCAGCTGCACGCCGAACATACTGCCCGGCTCAAAGGCGGCGGGGCCCGCGGCAGAAGAAGCTGCAAAGGAAGGCATCAGCTGCATGCCCTCGACTCCCAGCGACTTAACCAGGTAGTTCAGATTGCGTTCATTCATGCCCTGGATCACCAGGGGTGAAGCCACAGCCACCACGTCTTCCGGCAGGGATGGCTCCGGCTCGGGGATCTCGTCGTACAACTTAAACATGTCCACCGCAGGGGTAACCAAACCGATGCGGTGATCGGAGTAGAGGTAAGTATAGGAAATGGCCCCTAACAGGCGGTCCTGGATGTACACGGGAGAACCGCTCATACCCTTGGCAATGCCCCCGGCGCGGTCGATGGCGTCGCCGCTTACCCTCACCATGATCAGGTTGCTCAGGGGAGGGCTTTGGGGAACCAGGCCCAGGACTTCAACATCAAACGTCTCAATGGTGTTGCCCGAAATCACCGTTTTGCCGATGCCGCGCAGTCCCGGCCGTACTTCCTCCGGCAGGAACAGTTCCACCGCCAGAACCGGCCAGGCCAACAAGATCGTCACCAGCAGGGCAATTCCAACCCTTAACGGCAGTTTTCCCATGAAGCCACCCCTTCACTACCCTCTACTTAGCACCTGGAACAACCACTATGGCATTAGCTACTGCCCGCTCTTTTCCGTCTGAAGGCAGGTTCAGCACCAAGTTGCGCACAATCATGGTGGTGGAACCGCCTCCGTCTAGATTCATGGCCTCAAGCGCTCCCAACTCTATGAGAAGATTCCCTAGTTCTTCCAGGGTCATACCTACACTAATGTTCGGCTGTCTTCCGTTCACCGTAACCAGCAGCAGCTTCTGATCGGCTGTGATGCCGATGGCGGTGCGGGGAGCCCGCCCTTTGAGGATATCATCCTTGAACTGCTCAGCTTCGCCGGTAATATCCAAAACGCCTCCCCGCAAGAGCCTTGGCCCGCCGCCGATAATCTGCCTAATACCCAGCTCGCTCCAGTCGGGCTGGAGGTTGATCACCACTTCCACCTGGTCGCCCACCTTGAGCCCGGCCAGGTACTGGCGCTGCGCTCCGTGGGCGGAAAGGACGAGGCCGCCTGGAGGTATGGTGCTGTTGCCTTCCGGCTGCAGCTGCACCACCACGCCGTCCACCACCACAACCTCGTAGCCGTAGACATTGGTATTGGTCTTGGTTCCGTAGGCCTCTGTGTACACAATCAGCTCATCCTGGAGCCGCGGCCGGTTCAACCCGGAGATCGAGGTGAGCAGCTCGCCTGCATACCAGAGCTCGCCCACGAAGCCCACGTTATCGATGATAGCTCCCTGGGGGCCCAAGCCCACCGCCGTGCGGTTAGCATAGGGCTCGGTGATCAGCTCGCCGTCAATCATGAACACGCCCAGGGGCCTGCCGTTGGACGCAAAATAGGCACCGTTGACCGCCGCAATGGCCCCGGTGCGCTTGGCCATATCGCTGACCCGCTCCGCCCCGTAGACACGGTCTTGAGCCAAAACAAGCTTTACTTCCCAGTTGCGCCGGAGATCTATCTCCAAGTAGTTTACCACATTAGGCCCATAGCTGTCAGCCCTGCGCTGGTGGCCGTAAACCACGCCAAGTTCCACCAGGCGGGTGGTGGTCTGCGCAAATGTCTTGGGGATGACCAGCTGGAAGAGCTCCTCGTCCTCGCAGACTGCACCTTCCGGCAGCTGGTAGTTGAACTCCAGCACCAGCCGGGACGAGCCGTCCTCCCCTTCCGTGTAGCGCAGCTCGCGCAGGGCCACATCGCCCACCAGAGCCTGCTCGGGCATGCCCTGCAGGGGCCGGTTGGAATCTACAATCACCTTCATGGGATGGGAGGTGTAGCTCACCGCCAGCTCCTGACCCACAGCCTTGGGCACGGTCAGCACTACCTGCTCCGGCAGGACGGCCAAAGCCTCTGGCAGGGCAGCAGCGGCCAGGGCTCCAGAAAAGGCAGTGAAAAGTGTTAATAATAAGAAAACAGCTGGCGGAGCCCATCTCCACCGCACAGGCAATCCCCCCTGCGTTTTGCTATTACAATTCTTGACAGCCCAGTGTTTTCCTGCCACAAAATAAACTCCACAACGCCATGTTTGTGGAGTTTGAGGGGCTGAACCTAGTCTTCCTCTTCAGGAAGGAAGCGGGACATCTGTTCGTAGATAAGCTTGGCGAGGCCGATCCCCTGCGCCTGAGAACTGTTCAGAGCCAGTTCCTGGTCAAGCAGGGACTGGAACAGCTTTTCCGCCCGGCGGTCGCCGAGAAGGTCATTTTCCGGCACTGTGCGCCGCATCTCTGTGAGCAGCATCTGCACAAACAGGGCTTCAAACTGCTCAGCCGCCTCCCGCAGCGCGGCCTGGGATCCAGACTGTTTGCGCTTGCCCAGGGCTTCCGCCTGATCGGCCAGCAGATCGCCGGGGCTCCAATTCACCCGCATGCTGTACCCTCCTAAAGAATGATCAACTCTCCATAGAGCGCCCCCGCGGCCTTCACGGCCTGGAGGATGGCGATGATATCCCGGGGCGATGCGCCCACGGCGTTGAGAGCATCCACCAGTTCCTGCACACTGGGCGCGCCGCCCAGCACAGTGGTGGTGCCGTAGCTCTGCTCCGGCTGCATGAATTCTCCAAACAGGCCGCCGTCTCCTCCCGCCAGGCCCGCATTTTGCGCAGCACCGATCTGTACCTTGAGATTGCCGTGGGATACGGCTACAGGGGCAATGCGCACCTGGGAGCCCATAACCACGGTGCCTGTGCGCTCGTTGACCACTACCCGGGCGTTGGTGTCGGGCCGCACGGGCAGTTCCTCAAGTTCAGCGATGAAGGCTACCACATTGCCCTGGTAACCGGCAGGCACCTGGATTTCCACTGTGGCCTGATCCCTGGCCCTAGCCAGGCCCTGGCCGAAGACCGCGTTCACCACTTCCACCAGGCGGTGGGCTGTGGTGAAATCAGGCTCCAGGAGCACCAAAGACAGGGTCCCGTCAGCAGCTAAGTCTCGGGCCTGCACTTCCCGCTCCACAATGGCTCCGTTGGGCACGGTGCCCACTGTAGTGTGCACGCTCTGGGCAGAACTGCCCCGCCCGGCCACCCCACCCAGGGAAATGGGCCCCTGGGCCACCGCGTACACCTGGCCGTTAGCGGCCTGGAGCGGCGTCTGCAGCAGGAAGCCTCCCTGGAGGCTGCGGGCATCGCCGATGGAGGCCACCGTCACATCGATGCGGTCTCCCACCCTGAGCGAGGTGGGCAGGTCCGCAGTAACCATGACGGCAGCAATATTGCGCATGCGCAGGTCATCTGGAGACACGGAAATCCCGAAGTTCTCCAGCATATTGGCGATCATCTGAATGTTCGCCCTAGCGCCGGAGCCGTCACCCGTCCCCTGCAGGCCAACCACCAGGCCCAAGCCGTAGATCTGGTTGTCGCGCACGCCCTGCACCCGGGCCACATCCTTTACCCGCACAATGGGGGTGTCGTAGCGGATGGGCTCAACCCCCTGGGCCCAGGCGGTGCCTGCGCTGAGCAGGATGATCCCCAACGCCAGCCAAGCAAGTCTCTTAAACATATGCGTTCCTCCTCATCCTGCTAGAAAAGCCAGTTGAACAGGCGGGTCAGCAGGCCCGGCTTGTTTTTGTCGCCTACCGCGCCCGTACCTACAAAGGAAATCTCCGCATCGGCCACAAAGGTGGACAGCACGGTGTTGTCCGGGGCAATGTCTTCGCTGCGCACCAGGCCGGTGAGCACTATCTCCTGCTCTTCTCCGTTGACCACGATTTTCTGCCGGCCCTCAATGAGCATGGTGTTGTTGGCATAGGTCTCGATCACCTTGGTGGTGATCTTCGCCGTCAGGCTGCCGCCCCGGGTTGTGGATCCGTCCGCGGAGAAACTGTCGCCCCCGCCCAAGCGCAGCAGAGGAATGAGATCGGCCAGCACCCCCGCGCCCGGACCTACCGATACTTCGGAGTCCTTCCCGGTGCTGGTGGCAGCCACCTGCCTGGCCTGGGCCTGTTCTACGATGATCACTGTAACCAGATCACCCGGCCGCCTGGCCTTGCGGTCCGAGAACATTGACTGCGGCTGATCCACTGGGAAGAGCGACTCCGCCAAGATCAGCGCAGAGCTGCCCATGATAATTCCCACGGCGGACAGCACAGCAATGGTGATTATAGTCAACCGTCTCACGGCAAATCTGCCCCCTTCATCTGCACCTGAACTGTGTGGGCATCAATAATCTCGGCACTCACCCTCTGTCGGGAGAGGGTGTTCTCCACTTCAATGACATCGCCCAGCATGCCGCTCTGCCGGGCAATCCCCGGTGCGGTTACGGTGACGCTTCCCGTCTGCACTACAATCGTCACCGCGGTTCCCCGCTCGATGAGGGGGACTTCCTCCACATGGATCTCAGTGAGGGGAGTTCCCGTAAGCACCGTCCTGGTAGTGCGCAGGCCCACGAACTCTTCTGCGCTGCGGGTTTCCGTCCAGCCGCCCTTGATCTCCCTCAGTTCCACCTGGAGATCATCCAGGGTCAGCACTTCTCCCCGCTTGATGTCCCGGGCTGCCACCACCACAGCATACACAGGCGCACCGCTCTCTGCCTGGACAGTGCTCTCCACCGGGGCACGCTGCACTCTGAACACCCGCACGCTGTCCGCCCCCTGGAATTCCACCAGGCGGGGATCCACCCCGGCGTGGCGCAGGCGCACCTCAATGTGCCCTTCGGTCACATTGCGGGAACTGCCCGGCTGAGGCGCAGTCCCGGCGCTCACGGCCGCCAGTTTTTCCACCAAATCAGGCGGGCCGCTGATTTCTGCGATCTCCCCTAACAGGAGCTCTGAGCCCTGCACCGTGACGCTCTCGGGCAGGATCAAAACCGCCTTTTCCTGCTCAGCCCCCCAGGCCGCGGGGCCGGCCAGCAGAGCCATCACTAGAAGCGCAGCCAGAACCCCCAGAATCCCTTTTCTAAACATCAGGCTTAACGACGCAGGTTGTTGGCGGCCTGGAGCATCTCATCGGAAGCCTGAATGGCCTTGGAGTTGCTTTCGTAAGCCCTTTGGGCCACGATCATGTTTACCATTTCTTCCACAACCTGCACGTTGGACATCTCCAGGAAGTTCTGGGCCAAAGTGCCGAAACCATCCAGGCCGGGCCGGCCTACCATAGGCTCGCCGCTGGCTGCTGTACCGCTGAACAGATTGCGGCCGGCACTCTGCAGCCCGCCTGGGTTCACGAAGCGTACGAGTTCAATTTCGCCGATGCGCTGCGGCTCGTCATCACCGGGATACATCACGGTTACCGTGCCGTCAGAAGCGATGCTGAGCTCCAACGCCTCCGGAGGCACCACGATCTCCGGCCAGATGGGAAAGCCATCTGAGGTGGTGATGCGCCCTTCAGCGTCCAGCTTAAACGCACCATCGCGTGTGTAGCGGATGCTTCCGTCGGGCAGGAGCACCTGGAAAAACCCATCGCCCTCAATCACCACATCGAGGGGGTTATCCGTCTGCTGGTACATGCCTTGGGTGAACATTCTCTGGGTAGCCACCGGGCGTACACCGTGGCCCACCTGGATCCCCGCAGGAATCTGGGCTCCCGCGGTGGAGGGCGTCCCTGCGTACTTCACCGTCTGGTAGAGCAGGTCTTGAAAGTCCACCCGGCTCTTTTTGAAACCTGTCGTGTTCACGTTGGCGAGGTTGTTGGAAATAACATCGATCTTGGTCTGCTGGGCGGTCATGCCGGAGGCAGCCGTCCACAATGCGCGCATCATAACAAAAAAGCCCTCCTTTTGCTGTCGAAAGTGAGCACAGCCTAAGAGAGGGGTATGTATGAAGCTATCTCAGTCGGTCGATAGCTTCCCGGCCTCTGTTGCCAGTCCAGCCTCTGTTCCCCTCAGGCCTGCCTCTTACTGCCAACTTTTGCTTTTTGCTGCCTAGCTTTCAAACTAAACCTCATTGATAATCTTGCCGAGCGTCTCGTCGAAGGCCTGCACCACCTTCTGGTTGGCCTCGTAGGCCCGCTGAATGTTGATCAAGTTCACCATTTCCCTGACCACATTCACATTGGCCAGCTCGATCATGCCCGGTGCCAGCATCGCCCGGTAGCGGAACGGATCGCCCGCTTCCGGCGTGGCCTCAAACAGGTTGGCTCCCCTTCTGATCAGCCCGTTGCGGTCGTTGAACTCCACGATCAGGAGCCTGTCCACCACCTGGCCGTTCACCAGCACTTCTCCCGTCTCGGTGAAGTAAACCGGGCCTTCACCTACGTAGATGGGGCCGTTTTCACCCCGCACCAGATTCCCGTCCAGAGTAGCCAGAAGCCCGCTGGGGTTAATGGTAAAGCGCCCATCCCGGGTGTACCTGGTCCCCTCCGGCGTGGCGATGACGAAAAACCCCGCCCCCACCAGGGCCACATCGAGAGGATTTTCCGTTGTGCGCAGCACCCCTGGGGCGAAGGAGGTATGGCTGCCCTCCACCAGGGCCCCTGTTCCCAAGGCGCCCACACCGCGAGCCTGCCCTTGGAACACTCTGTACACCGGCCTCTGGGGAGCTGAGTAAATGTGAGCGGTCTGCCTTTGGAATCCTGCTGTATCTACGTTGGCCAGGTTGTTGCTGGCAACATCCATGCGCATGGATTCCACCAGCATGCCCGATGCTGCTGTATAGATGCCGCGGAGTATAAGATCACCCCCCTAGTTTCCTGATCCCCTTATCGGCACAAGGGAAGAAAAACTTTAGGGCGCTCAGCGCGCCCTAGTGTAACTTGCGATAAACTGCGTACGGTTGGCGATCCGGTCCAGGGAATCCAAGGTCTCGCCCGTACCCCGCACCACGCAGCTGAGGGGATCCTCAGCCAGGGTGACCGGGACTCCTGTTTTTTCTTGGATGAGCCGGGCCATGCCGTCCAGCAGCGCCCCGCCGCCTGTGAGGGCCATGCCCTTGTTCACAATGTCCGCGGCCAGTTCAGGCGGAGTGATCTCCAAAACACTGCGGATAGCATCCACAATGGTGATCAGCTGCTCCTCCAAGGCCGGGTAGATATCTAAGGAACTGATTTCCACCGTGGCCGGCAGGCCGGTGACCAGATCGCGGCCGCGGATGGACATCTTCCGGTCGGCTGTGGGGTAGGCGCTGGCAATGGTGATCTTAATGTCTTCAGCGGTGCGCTCACCGATGGCCAGGTTGTACACCTTTTTCACATGGCGGCGGATGGCTTCTTCCATATGAATGCCGCCCACGCGCACCGACTGGCTTGTCACCTCGGAGCCCAAAGAAATCACGGCGATATCAGTCGTACCGCCGCCAATATCCACAACCATACTGCCGCTGGGGGCCGCAATATCCAACCCGCAGCCAACCGCAGCAGCAATGGGTTCAGTGACTAAGTGCACTTCTTTGGCTCCAGCCAGGTTCGCAGCCTCGATCACCGCGCGCTTTTCCACTGTGGTAATCCCTGAGGGAACGCAGACCATCACACGGGGCCGAAATCCCCGTCCGGCTGCCTTGCGGATAAAATACTTGAGGATCTCCTCAGTAATGGTAAAGTCGGCAATTACCCCTTCTTTCATGGGCCTGATGGCCTGGATATTCCCAGGGGTGCGCCCGATCATCTCCCGGGCCTCTTCACCGATAGCGCAGATCTTCTGTGTATTGACATCGACGGCCACCACCGCGGGTTCGTGGATGACAACGCCTTTGCCGCGCACGTGCACTAATATGTTCGCAGTACCCAAATCAATTCCAATATCTCTGCCAAACACTATTTGTCCCCCTCTGCAGACACTCCGCATAGCTCAATGCCTTAGTGTTCGCCACAGAAGGGGCAAATCCTTTTTTCGCCAGACAATCTACGAGGCCCGGCTGGCTTTGCTCACCCCGTACTTGCGCTTGGTTGCCTCACCGCCCCGAATGTGCCGTTCCGACTTATTTATCTCAAGAACCTTTTTCACCTGTTCGGCCAGTTCCTTGTTGATGCGTGGTAAGCGCTCGGTCACGTCTTTATGCACTGTGCTCTTGCTTACCCCAAAGACCAGAGCCGCCTGCCGCACAGTGGCGTTGGTTTTCACAATATAGAGGCTAACGTCCACTAACC
>JAAYMM010000051.1 GCA_012521335.1 Bacillota bacterium
AAGGAGTACGGCCCCTGGTTCTGGATCCACTTTGTGCATTCCTACGCGCTCAACTTCTTGTCCATGCTGCTGCTTGGGCTGGCCCTGGCCAAAAAGAGCAGCATCCACCGGCGGCAAGCTTTCTTTCTACTGGCAGGAATCTGTTTGGTGGTCTGCACCAACCTGCTCTACGTCCTCGGGCTCAGTCCTGTCACCCGTTATGATCTGACTCCTGTGGTGTTTTCCCTCGCTTCGGCTTTGATGTTCTGGGGTATTTACAGCTGCGAGTTGTTCAGGCTGGTGCCCATCGCCTGGGAAACAGCCATCGAAGCTCTTGAAACAGCCGTTGTGGTGGTGAATAACACGGGGCGCGTAGTGGACGTTAACCCTGCTTTTTGCCGCATGTTTTCCCAAGAACCAGCGAACGCCCTGGGAGCAGCTCTCAGGGACATGGCACCGGATCTGGCTCTTCTGTGTTCTGCCACACCGCCGGAAGCCGGCAGACATCGGGAGATGCACCGCAGCGTGCTGGAGGAAGACCGGTTCTTCGAGATAACGGTCTCTGAGATCAAAGATAAGCATCTAGTGACCCAAGGCCGGGTGATCGCCATCAACGATATCACAGAGTTGAGGCTGGCTCAGGAAAGGCTGTACCTAGAACAGCGGGAAGTGGCGGTTGCGGCAGAAAGGATGCGCTTTACCCAAGACCTGCATGACAATCTCGGCCAGATGCTCGGCTTCTGCAGCCTGCAGGTGCAGGCGACCATGCGTGAACTGCAGCGCGACAATGAAGAGCAGGCGCACGTCTTCCTAAGCCGCCTCGGCACCGTCTTAGGGGAGACCCAGAGCGAGATGCGCTCCTATGTACATGGGATGCGCACGCGGGAATATGAGCTGAACAGTCTGGCCGACCTCCTCCGCCGAGAAGTGAGCCGTCTCCAGGAACATGAACCTTACCAAGTCGAGCTGGAGATCACCGCCTATGATTTTCCCGTGGAAGAGAAAATCCAGCTCTGCAGCATTGTCAAAGAAGCCTTGAGCAATGTCCGCAGACACGCCCAGGCCAATCGGTGAAGGTCAGCCTGCTCCTAGCCCAAGGCAACTGGGTTCTGTCTGTGGTGGATGACGGCGTGGGATTTGCCCACACATCCACCATCACCTCGAGCCAAGGCGGTTCCGGCCTGTCGATCATGGCGGAGAGGGCACGTCTGCTCAGCGGCGATCTGCAGGTCTCCTCCGAACCGGGCCAAACAGCAGTGCGCGTTGTATTCCCATATAAAGGAGCCGAAAACCATGCGGATCATGATCGCTGATGATCATGCCCTCTACGTTGAGGGTCTGATCAACCTACTCAGTGCCGATTTCGAGATCGTAAGCACAGTGTCTTCAGGCGAAGCGGCCATCGAGCACGCTCGCCGCGTCCGACCCGATGTGATCTTGATGGACATCAACATGCCCGGTATGGATGGGATCGCTGCGGCCAAAGCCATTGCGGCCGAACATCCTGAGATCAAGATCATCATGCTCACCAGCTTTGGGGAAACGGATAAGCTCTTTAAAGCCATCCGCGCCGGATCCGTGGGCTATCTGCTCAAAGATCTGGAGGATACAGACATTGTAGCTGGCCTTTACGAACTAGAAAAGGGCAGAAACCCCTTCTCTCCGGGTCTCGAGAATCAAATCCTGCAGGAGTTCCGCACACAGCAGGCTGATGAAACAGCCATCTCTCAAGAAAGCCTTTTGAACGAAAGGCAGCTGGAAGTGCTGGAACTGGTGGCCCAAGGGCTGGATTATAGCGAAGTGGGCAGACGGCTGTTTATCAGCGAGCGTACGGTCAAATACCACATGGGCAAGATCAAGGAAGTCCTGCAGCTGGCCAATCAAGCCCAAGTGGTAGCCTGGGCATGGCAGCACGGCTTAGGCAAGAGCTCACCCAAGGCGTAAAGCATCGGCGCATAGCCTCTCAAGGGACCTCGCCTCCCAAACGGAGAAGATTTGTTGAGGTCTCTTTTCTTATGTCCCGCCGCGGGACCAAAAACCTTTGCGGAGGAGACAAACCCCTCCCACAGAGAGAAAACAAAAATTGGGACATTATGGCAGGTTATGTAGAAATGTTGACAGATTGACAGCAATAAAGACAGCAATCTTTCTTTATCGCCATCTTTCTTCCTGGCAATATTGCAATATATCTTTAGGGCAATACCGCGTTTCTGCCGTTTCTGCATGCAGATCGGTTGAGAGCAGGAAAAGGTAACCTAAGAGGTAACCTCTGAACCGCTGATCATGGGAGGATCGCATGGTATCTAGATAGTAGTGCTAACGCGACACAGCAGGGCGGTGCATGCAGACCGCGCTATGACGGCGGTTCAGCGAGAAAAGTGCCAAGAAAGGGGGAAAGCCATG